>NZ_JAGLEJ010000015.1 GCF_023145115.1 Algiphilus sp. | reverse complement strand
AGCAGCGATTCCTGTTCGTCGCGGCGCGCCTTGAGCGCGCGTCGCGTCTCGGCGAGCGCCGCGAGCGCCTCCTCGTGCTCGGCCTGGGCGGCGCGGGCGCGGGCGAGCGCCTCGCCACTGGCCGCGCCGATGCGGGCGAACCAGGCGCGCATGAGGCCGAGTCGGGAAGGGTCGTCCTGCTCCAGCAGCAGCTTGAGCTCGGGCTGGCGGCCCAGGCGCCAGGCCGCGCGCAGCTGGTCGGCCAGGGCATCGCGGTGGCGCTGCAGAGCGGCATCGGCGGCGCGCACGCGCGCCTCGGCCTGCTGTTCGCGGTTGTGCAGCGCATCGAGCTGCCGGCGGGTGTCGGCCAGCGCCGCGGTCGCTTCGGAGGCCGCGCGCTCCGCGTTCTCCAGCGCATCGCGCAGCGCGTCGCGCTCGTCGCGCGTGTCGGCGAGCCGCTCGTTGAGCGCCTGGATGCGGCTGCGCACCTCCTCGAGCTCGGCGGCGCTCTGCTCGTAGTCGGCCGCGCCGGCGCCGCCGATCAGGCAGCAGGCGAGCAGCAGCGCGCGGGGCGCGACGTGAGGGCGGATGCGCATGCGGCCAGTTCGGGTATGGGCGGTGGCGCGAAGTGCGATAATGCCATTGCGTGGCGGCGCGACCGCCGCTTCCCGTGTCCGACCCGCAACCTCCATGGAAGAGTTACTCGCCTTTGTCGCCCGGCATCCGGTGCTGTTCGGTCTGCTGGGCGTGGTGTCCGCCCTGATCGTGGCCAACGAGCTCTACGGCACGCTGCGTGGCGGGCGTCGCCTGTCGCCGACCGAGGCCGTGCGCCTGTCGAACGACCGCGATGCGCGCTTCGTCGACGTGCGGCCGCTCGCCGACTACAAGCGCGGCCACGTCATCGGCGCCATCAGCGCGCCGGCCAGCAAGATCGCCGAGCGCAACAAGGAGCTCGACAAGCTCCAGTCCAAGCCGCTGGTGGTGTACTGCGCGCTCGGCGCCAGCGCGCCGTCGGTGGTCGACAAGCTGCGCAAGCGCGGATTCGCCGAGGTCTACGCCATGCGGGGCGGGATCAATGCCTGGCAGAACGCTGGGCTGCCCATCAGCAACAAGTCGTCATGAGCCGAATCGCCGTCTACAGCACCCGCATCTGCCCGTACTGCGTCATGGCCAAGCGCCTGCTGGCCAGCAAGGGCGCAGCCTACGAGGATCTCCTCATCGATCAGGACCCGGCGCTGCGCGAGGAAATGCAGCGCCGCGCTCCGGCGGCACGCACCGTGCCGCAGATCTTCATCGGCGATACGCACGTCGGCGGGTTCGACGAGCTGGCCGCGCTGGACCGCGCCGGCGAGCTCGATGAGCTGCTCGCACCGTATCGCGACAATCAGGACTGACATGGCCGAACCGCAGCAACCGCAGCGCCAGCTCGCGCTGCAGAAGATATTCCTCAAGGATGCCTCCCTGGAGGTGCCGAAGGCGCCCGAGGTCTTCCAGCGGGCCTGGAAACCGGCCGTCGACGTCAATCTCACGACCTCGACCAGCGCGCTCGAACAGTCGGGGGTCTATCAGGTGGCGCTGCGCGTGACGGTGACCTGCAAGCTGGAGGACGAGGTCGCGCTGCTGATCGAGATCGAGCAGGCGGGCCTGTTCCAGCTCGCCGGCTTCGGCGAGCAGGAGCTGCCGGTGGTGCTCAACACCCACTGCCCGCAGGCGCTCTTCCCGTACGCCCGCGAGGCGGTCTCCGACCTCGCCCAGCGCGGCGGCTTCCAGCAGCTCCTGCTGCAGCCGGTCAACTTCGACGCGCTCTACCGGCAGCATCTCGAGCGGCAGCAGGGCGGCGCCCAGGCCACCGTGCAGTAGCCATGACGGCCCCCGCGGTGCAGGCGATGTCGGTCATCGGCGCCGGGTCCTTCGGCACCGCGCTGGCTGCGCATCTGGCTCAGCACCTGCGGGAGGTCGTGCTCTGGGGGCGCGACGCCGAAGCGCTGGCGCGCATCGACGCGGCGCGCGAGAACACCGAGTACCTGCCGGGCTGCCATCTGCCGCAGGCCCTGCGCACGGATGCCGGTCTGGCCGCGGCCCTCGCCACCGACGGGCCGGTGCTGATCAGTGTCCCGAGTCACGCGCTGGGCCGGGTGCTCGCCGACTGCCGTCCCCATCTGCGCGCGGATCAGGGTCTGGTGCTGGCCTGCAAGGGCCTGGAGCCCGAGAGCGGCCGCCTGCCGCACGAAGTCGCCGACGCCGTGCTCGGCCCGGGCCGCAAGCTGGCGGTGCTGTCCGGGCCGACCTTCGCGCGCGAGGTCGGGCAGGGGCTGCCCACGGCCGTCGCCATCGCGTCGCCCGACGAGGATTTCGCGGCGGCCGTCGTCGGCGCCTTCCACTACGGTGCCTTCCGGGCCTACTGGAACGACGACATCGTCGGCGTCGAGGTCGGCGGCGCGGTCAAGAACGTCATCGCCATCGCCACCGGCATGGCCGACGGGCTCGGGCTCGGCGCCAACACGCGCACCGCGCTGATCACGCGCGGGCTGGCGGAGATCATGCGCCTGGCCGAGGCGCTCGGCGGCAGCCGCGAGACCCTGATGGGGCTGGCCGGCATGGGCGACCTGGTGCTGACCTGCACCGATGACCAGTCGCGCAACCGCCGCATGGGCAAGGCTCTGGCCGCCGGTCAGTCGCTGGCCGAGGCGCAGCGCGAGATCCGGCAGGTGGTGGAGGGTGTGCGGGTGGCGCCCGAGGTGCTGCGGCTGGCGCAGCGCCTGGGAGTGGACATGCCCATCACCGAGCAGGTGGTCGCCATTCTCGGCGGCGAGACCACGCCGCTGGAGGCGTTGCGGACACTGGCGACCCGGCCGCCGCGGGCGGAGCTGGAGTAGGGCGCGTTGCCCGCGCCGGGAGCGCTCGGCCGCCGGCCCTTACAGCCAAGCCGCGTCGAACCCCCGCTGCCGCCAGGCCTCGTACACCGTCACCGCCACGGCATTCGAGAGGTTGATCGAGCGCACACCCTCGCGCATCGGGATGCGCAGGCAGGCATCGGCCGCGGTGCGCACGGTCTCCGGAAGGCCGCCGGTTTCGGAGCCGAACAGCAGGGCGTCGCCGGGCTGATAGACGAAGTCGCTGTGGTTGCCGCTGCCGCGGGTCGAGAACGCGATCCAGCGCGCGCCGGGCAGCGCCGCGCGCGCGGCGTCGAGGTCCGGGTGCACGCGCATGGTGACGTACTCGTGATAGTCGAGGCCGGCGCGCTTGAGCAGGCGGTCCTCGAGGCTGAAGCCGAGCGGCTCGACGAGGTGGAGCTGCGCGCCGGTGTTGGCGCAGAGCCGGATGGCGTTGCCGGTGTTGCCGGGGATCTCCGGCTCCAGCAGCACCACGTGCAGACCGGTTGCTCGCTCGCTCATTCGTCCGCTCCCGCACCCGGCGCCTGCGCGCCGCAGTTCCAGCACAGTCCCAGACTGCCGTCCACGGTCTCGCCGCACTCGCGGCAGCGCCAGTCCGGCTGGCGCGGACGCCGTTCGTACTCGGCCAGCAGCTCGCGGGCGCGGTCGATCTCCTGCTTCCAGCGCACGGCCACGCGCGGGAACAGATTGGCAGGCAGTTCGCCGCGACCGCCCCAGGCCAGCTCGTCGAGGCACTGGGCGTCGAGCCCGGCCTCGCGGAGGTAGTCGCGCACGATGGTCGCTTCCAGCGGGTCGGCGGCTTCGTAGACGACGTGCATCAATCGACCGGATTGCCTTCCCGGTCGAGGATCTGCATCTCGCCGAGATCGAGCGCCCGCACCGGCGCCTCGATGCGGCTGCGGTCGCCCACGAAGAGCCAGGTCATCGCGTCGGGTGCGATGAGTCTGCTCGCGGCGGCCTCGACCTGCTCGGCGCTGGCGCCGTTCACGGCCGGCACGTAATCGGCGAAGTAGTCGGCCGGCAGGTCTAGGCGCAGCAGCTCGCTCAGCGTGCCGGTGACCTGGCCGAGGGTCTGGTGCTCGCCCGGCAGGCTCAGGGTGAGGCTGCGCGCGGCCGCGTCGAGCTCTTCGGCCGAGGGCGGTTCCGCGCCGCGGATCGCGGCCAGTTGCTCGCGGATGACGGCGGCCGATTCGGCGGTCTTGTCGGTCTGGACGGCGCCGTAGACGTAGAACGGCCGCGGGCCGAGCGCATCGGACAGCGCCGAGCCGACGCCGTACGACCAGCCGCGCTTGACGCGCAGCTCCTGGTTCAGGCGCGCGGTGAACTTGCCGCCGAGCACTTCGTTGACGAGATCGAAGCCGACGTCATCCGTGCTGCCGGATGGCGGTGCGATCCGCGCGGCCGCCACGTAGGACTGCTCCGCGCCGGGGCGATCGATGAGGAACACGCGGCCGGCGTCACGCTCGGGCACGGACAGCGCGCGCCGCTCCGGCGGCGCGTCGCTGCCCGGCTGCCAGTCGCCGAGATGCCGCTCCAGCAGCGGCACGAGCTCGTCGGCGGTGATGTCGCCGGTGACCAGCAGCGTGGCGTTGTCCGGACGGACCCAGTCGCGCTGATAGGCGATGAGCTCGTCGCGGGTCATGGCGTCCAGCGAGGCCGGCGTCCCGGTGCCGCTGGGCGGCTGGGCGTAGGGGTGGTCGTCGCCGTACAGCAGCGTCGAGAGGTGGCGCGTCACCAGGCCCGAGGGCTGCGCCTGTTCCTGCGCGATGGCGGCCCGGCGGCGCTGCTTCATGCGCGCGAGCTCGTCGCCCGGGAAGGTGGGGTTGCGCAGCACGTCCGCGTACAGCGCGAGGCTGTCGTCGATGAAGGGGCGCACCGCGCCGAGCCCGATGACGGCATGGTCGCGCGTCACGCTCGCCGAGAGGTCTGCGCCCAGTGCATCGGCGTCCTCGCTGACGGCGATGGCGTCGCGCTCGGGGGTGCCGCGCGTGCGCAGCGTCTCCGCCATGCTGGCGAGGCCGGGGCGATCGGGCGGATCGGTGGCGTAGCCGGCGTTGGCGATGAAGCGGAATTCGACTTGCGGCACGCCGGTCCGGCGCGCCAGCACCACGGGCAGCCCGTTGGAGAGGGTCAGGCGCTCGGTGGCGGGAAGCTTGAGGGCGGGCGGCTCGCCCTGCGGCGCCGGCATGGCGCTGCGGTCGGCATCGGTGTCGGCGGCAGCGTGGTCGCCGAAGGGATGAACCTCGAGCACGTAGCGGCCGTCGTCGAGCCATTCCGCGGCGGCCTTGCGGACGCTCTCGGGGGTGGCGTCGCGGTACTGCACGAGCTGCTCGCGCCAGGCATCGGGCGTGCCGCCGAGGGCGAGCGAGCGCGCCAGCAGGTTCGCCTTGCCGCTGCCGCCGACGTCCTGCAGCCCGCGGACGCTGGAGGCATACAGGCGCACGCGGGCGCGCTGCAGCTCGTCGGGCGTGGGGCCTTTGCTCCGGAATCGGGCCAGGATCTCGTCGATGGCGGCCTCGAGCTCTGCCAGCGGCACGCCGCGTGCGGCGGTGGCGTCGACGATGAACTGGGAACCCAGCTTCTTGCCCCAGACGCCGGCGGAGACATTGGTGGCGAGCTCGCGCTCCTCGACCAGCTCGCGGTGCAGGCGGCTGGCGCGGCCGGAGGACAGCAGGTCGCCGGCGAGGTGCAGCGCGTTGGTGGCGGGATCGAACTCGGGCGGGATGTTCCACGCCATCAGCAGCCTCGCCTGCGGGACCTTGTCCTCCAGGACCTCGCGCCGCTCGCCGTCCATGCGCGCGATGCGGCGGGTGGGGTGATGCCGCGCCGGGCCGGGCCGAACATTGCCGAAGTAGTGCTCGACCCGTTCGACCGCGGTCTCGGTGTCGACGTCGCCGGCGATCACGACGATGGCATTGGCCGCGCCGTAGTGGGTCTCGAACCACTCGCGGACGTCGTCGAGCTCCGCCGCGGCGATGTCCTCGGGTCGGCCGATGGTGGACCACGAGTAGGGATGGCCCTCGGGGTAGGTGCCCTCGACGAGGCGGTCCCAGATCGCGCCGTAGGGTCGGTCGAGACGCTGCCGGCGCTCGTTCTGCACGACGCCCTTCTCGCGCTCCAGCTTGTCCTCGGTGACCGCGCCGATGAAGTGGCCCATGCGCTCGGATTCGAGCCACAGCGCGCGGTCGAGCGCGCGCACCGGGACCGTCTGGTAGTAGTTGGTGCGATCGGTGCTGGTGGTGCCGTTCATGTCGGTGGCGCCGACCTGGATCAGCGGCTCGAAGAACTCGCCGTCGAAGTGCTCGGTGCCGGTGAACATCAGATGCTCGAACAGATGCGCGAAGCCGGTGCGCCCAGCGTATTCGTCCTTGGAGCCCACGCGGTACCAGACATAGACGCCCGCCACCGGGGCCTTGCGGTCCTCGTGGACGATCAGCGTCAGGCCGTTGTCGAGGGTATGCTGCGACCACGCGAGCTCCGGTATCGGCAGCTCGGGCCGGGTCGGTTCGGATGCGCGCTGCGGTGCGTCGAACGCGGCGCAGCCGGCGAGGGCGGCGGTGGCCACCGCCGCGAGGAGCGAAAGGACGATGCGCGACATGAAAGCCTATTGCGTCGGGGAACCGTCCCGGAGTGTAGCGCGCACCGGGCGCCGAGCCGCGCAGCGATGAATGCGCGCGCACAGCTGCCCGCGGATCTGGTGCCGCCGCCGTGGCGCGTGGATCCGCTGCACCACCGCCTGGACCGGGCGCGCTGGTGCGAGAGCCCCCACCAGGACGCACGACCCGGTGGCGTGGGCGACATCGACACGGTGGTCGTGCACGCCATATCGCTGCCGCCGGGCGTCTATGGCGGCGGCTGGATCGATCGCCTGTTCCAGGGCGATCTTCCGCCCGACGGGCATCCCTACTTCGCGGAGATCGCTGGCCTGCGCGTCTCGGCGCACTGCTGCATCGGCCGCGACGGCGATGTGTGTCAGTACGTGGGCTTCGACCAGCGCGCCTGGCATGCCGGTGCATCGCGCTTCGGCGGCCGCGAGCGCGTCAACGACTTCTCGATCGGCATCGAGCTCGAAGGCTGCGACGACGACGCCTTCACCGACGCCCAGTACGCCAGCCTGGCGCGCACCGTGCGCGCGCTGCGGGCGGCCTATCCCGGCATCACCCCGTCGCGGATCGCGGGGCATTCCGACATCGCGCCCGGCCGCAAGACCGACCCCGGTCCGCACTTCGACTGGCAGCGGCTGCTCGCCGAGCTGCACTACCGGCGCTAGCGCCGGTGCAGTGCCGGATCAGCGCCGGTCCGGCCGCCGCCAGGTGATCTCGTTGTCGGTACCGGTGCGGGCCGCAACGCGGGCGGCGTTGAACAGCAGGTCGGAAAGGCGGTTAAGGTACTGGAGCGACTCGGTGCTGACCGTTTCCTCGGCCGCCAGCAGCCAGAGCGCGCGCTCGCACCGGCGCGATACCGCGCGCGCCAGATGCAGGTGAGCCGCTGCGGGCGTTCCGCCGGGCAGGATGAATTCCTTGAGCGGCGGCAGGCTGTCATTGATCTGCTGGCTGGCGGTCTCGATGCGCGCCACCGCGTCGCCGCCGAGGAGGGATTCGCCGGGCATGGCGAGTTCGCCGCCGAGGTCGAAGAGCTCGTGCTGGAGCGGCGCGAGCAGTCCGGGCAGCGGTTCCGGCAGCTCGTGCGCCAGCGCGACGCCGATCAGGCTGTTGAGCTCGTCGACCTCGCCGATGGCGCCGATGCGCGCCGAGGTCTTGGCGACCCGGTCGCCGCCGGCGAGGCCGGTCTCGCCGCTGTCGCCGGTGCGGGTGGTGATCTTGCTGAGTCGGTGGCCCATGGGTTTCCGGTGGTTGAGCGCGGCGGTGCCGCGGGTGAATCGCCGCAGCAGTGTAGCGGTGCGCCGCACCCGGGCGCCGGGCCACGGCCCGAATCCGGTAGCATGCGCGACCTCACGCATCAGCACACGGGCACCGCATGCAGCAGTTTCTCGACGCCGCGCTCGACGCCGCAACCGCCGCCGCGCAGGTCATCCGCGATGGCTATGCGGGCAGCTTCCGCGTTCGCACCAAGGCCGACGCCAGTCCGGTGACGGAGGTCGACGAGGCGGCCGAAAAGACCATCAAGGCGGTGCTTGCCGCGCGCTTCCCCGACCACGGCTTCTACGGCGAGGAATTCGGGCTCGATCGCCCCGACGCAGAGTATGTCTGGCTGGTCGACCCCATCGACGGCACCAAGGCCTTCGTGCGCGGCTATCCGATGTTCTCGGCGCAGATCGCGCTGATGCACCGCGGGGAGCTCATCGTCGGCGTGTCGTGCGCGCCGTGCTTCGGGGACGGCGAGACCTTCTACGCCAGCCGGGGAGGCGGCGCCTGGCGGGTGGCCGGTATCGACGCACGTGCACGGCCGGCGGTGCCGGTGCGCGTCGGGCGCGCCGAGTCGTTCCCGGAAGCGGCGCTGTCGATGGGCAACATCGCCACGCTGGCCGGCGAGCCACGCTTCGCGCGCTTCGCGGCCAACGTCATCCCGAGGCTCCAGCGCATCCGCGGCTACGGCGATTTCCTGCACTATCACCTGCTTGCCGGCGGCAAGATCGATGCGGTGGTCGAGTCGGACATCAACATCCTCGACATCGCCGCACTGGCAGTGATCGTGCGCGAAGCGGGCGGTCTGTTCACCGCGCTCGACGGTGGCGAGCTGACGCTGGATGTGCGCGGCGTGCTGGCGGCCGCCACGCCCGAGCTCTACCGGGCGCTGGCGCGCGAGCTGCGCTAGCGGGGCCCGGGAACGGCCACCCGGCGGCGCCGCCCGGAGGATCGGTGCGCGCCGCCGTCGTCCGCCTTCGGCCCGGCTCGTGCGGGCATCGCGCTCAACTCAGCGACAGCAACGCCCAGCCGCGTTCGCGCGCAACCGCGGCGAGGGCATCGTCGGGGTCCACCGCCACCGCGGTGTCGGCCATTTCCAGCAGCGGGATGTCGTTGCGCGAATCGCTGTAGCAGGTCATCGGCTCGCCTTCCATGCCCTGATCCCGGATCCACTTGCGCAGACGCTCGGGTTTGCCTTCGCGGAAGTTCGGGGTGCCGGCGATGCGGCCGGTGAAGCGGCCGTCGCGCACCTCGGGATCGGTGGCGATGAGATCCTCGATACCGAAAAGGGCGGCGATGGGTTCGGTGACGAAACGGTTGGTGGCAGTGGTGATGACGAGCCGGTCGCCGCGGCCGCGATGGCCGTCGAGCAGCGCCTGCGCGCCCGGGGCCACCAGCGGGGCGATGCGCTCGTCCACGAAGCGCGCGCGCAGCGGCGCCAGATGGGCGTGGCCCCACTGCACCAGCGGTTCGAAGGAGAACGCGCAGAACGCGGCGATGTCCAGCGTGCCGGCCATGTAGGCCTCGTAGAACGCCTGATTGCGCGCTTTGTACGCGGGGCCGTCGACCAGTCCCTGCTCGACCAGATACTCGCCCCAGAGGTAGTCGCTGTCGCCGCGCAGGAGGGTGTGGTCGAGGTCGAAGACAGCGAGCGCCATGATGGTTCGGAATCCGGGATTGCGGTGGTAGTCTGTGGACAGGGTATCCAGATTGCGGAGGCCGAGCGTGATCGACGCGGAGGGCTATCGCCTGAACGTGGGCATCATGGTGACGAATGCGCGCCGTGAGTTGCTCATGGGCAAGCGCGTCCGCCGCAATGCCTGGCAATTCCCGCAGGGCGGCATCGATCCCGGCGAGCGCCCGGAGGACGCACTGTGGCGCGAGCTCTTCGAGGAGCTCGGCTACGAACCCGCGCAGATGGAACTGATCAGCGCCACCCGCGGCTGGCTGCACTATCGCCTCCCGCAGCGATTCCTCCGGCGCGGCACGCCGCAGTGCATCGGGCAGAAGCAGAAGTGGTTCCTGCTGCGCCTGCGCGACGAGGACGCGCAGCCGCGTTTCGATCGCGGTCCGCGCCCCGAGTTCGACGCCTACCGCTGGGTCGAGGTCGAGCGGGCGCCCTGCGACGTGGTGGCCTTCAAGCGGTCGGTGTATCTGGCGGCGCTTCGCGAGTTCGCGCCGTTGCTGGGTACGCGCCTCGACCGCTCTCTGCCGGGTGCGCTGCACAGGCCGATCCACCGGCGTCTGGCGGGATGAATCGCCGCCGGTCATGCACGGCGGCGCGGTCGCTGCTGCCGCTGGCGGTGGTGGCGGCTGCCGGCTGCGCGGCGCCGCCCGCAGTGTCGGTGGCCGCACCCGATGGCGCCGAGAGCTGCCTGGTGCACGACTGGCGGGATTTCGGCGAGCGTGCCGGCGCGTTCGGGCAGCAGGCGGGCATCGTCGAGATGCACATCGCCAGCTGCGCGCCCGATGATCCCGGGCGCGCCCGCGCCGCCTTCGTGGCGGGTCACGCCGAAGGGCTGTCGCGCTACTGCACAGTGCGCGTGCACTACGAGCGGGGTCGGGCCGGTGATGACGCCATGCGCAGCTGCGCGGACGCCGACCCCGCCCTGGAGGCGGCCTTCGCGGCGGGGCGGGAGGTCCACGCTGCGCGCGCGGGACTGGGTCGGCAGGAGCGCCGGCTGGCTCATATCGAGCAGTACGCGCGCGTGGGCACCCTGCAGCCGCGGGACCGGGAGCGCTTCGGCGACCCGCCGGAGGCCGAGCGCGAGGCCGCTGCCGCCGCGCGCCGGAAGGCGGCAGCGCTGGATCGCCGCTACAGCGAGCGCTTTGGCGCGGAGCCGCTGCCGCCGCCGTAAGAGGACGGTCGGCGCCGTGCGCGGCGCACAAAAAAGGCGCGGCCCGAAGACCGCGCCAGCAGAGGCGTTGTGCAAGTGCGGCGTGTCGACCGGAGGAGAGACGTGGGGCGTCTGGGGCCGAACCGAGCTTGCGGCACTATATAAACACAAATCGGAACTATTCGCAACACCGATTGCGAGGGGTTCCGGCGCGCGCCGGGAATGGCGCCGCCGATCGGTTGCGCGCGAGCGGGGCGCGGCCCGAAAGCCGCGCCGGAAGCGCCGATGAGCAGGATCATCTCTGCAGCCGGGAGGCCGACGCAGCGGTGTCGGGAGCCGGATCGCACCTGCGGGCCACTGCAAACACAAATAGGAACAATTCTCACAACAACTCGTGTATAGTCACCGGACGACATGCAGGAGACCCGTCGGATGATCGTGTGCAGCTGCAAAGGGGTTCGCGATACCCAGATCAGAGCGCTTCGCCAGAACGGCAGCGACAATGCGGTCGTGCGCCTGGGCGACGCGGTGCGCGCACTCGGCCTGGGTACCGGCTGCGGGCGGTGCCTCCGTCACGCGCGGCGTCTGATGGACGAGGACCGCAGCGAGGCCCCGGCGACGGTGCTCGGCGGGCGCGGCTGGCGCCTGCGCGGAGCGGATGCGCTCGGCCAGACCGCGTGATGCGGTTGTGAATCGCACGCAGAAACATTAAAAAATACAGTAAAAACAATAACTTAAGCTTTACGCGCGCCGGTGCGTGCGTTACAGTCCGCGCATTCTCAAACGGAGAGCGCCCATGCGCGGCGACAGCAAGGTCATCGATATCCTGAACCGGGCGCTGCGGAACGAGCTGACCGCGGTCAACCAGTACTTCCTCCACTATCGCATGCTCCAGAACTGGGGCTACGAGCGACTCGCCAAGAAGGAGTACGACGAGTCGATCGACGAGATGAAGCACGCCGACAAGCTCATCGAGCGCATCCTCTTCCTTGAGGGGCTTCCCAACCTGCAGGATCTGGACGCCCTCTACATCGGCGAGGACGTGGTCGAGATCCTGCGCTGCGATCTGAAGCGCGAGCACGAGGCGCATCCGATGTACAAGGAGGCGATCGGGCTCTGCGAGCAGGTCGAGGACTACGTGACGCGGCGCCTGCTGGTCGAGATCCAGCACAGCGAGGAGGAGCACATCGACTATCTCGAGGCGCAGCTCGGCCTCGTCGAGCAGCTGGGCGTGCAGAACTACCTGCAGTCGCAGCTCTGAGCCGCGACCGTCGCCGCCGCCGTCGCGCGCCCCGCTAGAAGGGGCGCAGGACGGCGAGCGGCACCACCAGCAGCAGCACCACCGCCGGTACCTCGTTGGCGATGCGCCAGAAGCGGCTGGTGCCGGTATTGGTGCCGGCGGTGAAGCGCCGCAGATGCACCTTGAGCCAGCCCAGGTACCCGGACAGCGCTACCACCAGCAGCAGCTTGACGTGCAGCCAGCCCATGGAGAGGTAGCCGGGGTTCCAGACCAGCAGCGCGATGCCGAACACCCAGGTGAGGACCATGCCGACGAGGGTGATGCGGTAGAGCCGCTGGGCCATCGTGCGCAGCGTGGCGCGCACGGCTTCGTCGGTCGCCTCGGTCAGATAGACGTAGATGCGCGGGAGATAGAACAGTCCCGCGAACCAGGTGACCATGAAGATGAGGTGCAGGGCCTTCAGCCAGAGCATGCGCGCGCGCTCGAAATGCGGGTGTCTTCGTCCTATTATTGCGCGTTTGACCCTCAGCGGTTCGGAGTTGTCTGATGCGCCAGGTGCGCGTGGGAATTGTCGGCGGTACCGGATACACCGGTGCCGAGCTGGTACGGCTGCTGTCGTTGCACGCAGCTGCGGAGCTGGTGTGCATCACCAGTCGTCAGAATGCGGGCCGCCCGGTGGTCGAGCTCTTTCCCGCCCTGCGCGGCGTCACGGAACTCGCCTTCGAGGATCCCGAGACACCCTCGCTGCGCGAGTGCGATGTGGTGTTCTTCGCGACGCCGCACGGCACGGCCATGCAGGCAGCGCCGGCGCTGCTCGACGCGGGCATCCGGGTCGTGGATCTGTCGGCCGACTTCCGCCTGCGCGACGCCGATGTCTTCCAGCGCTGGTACGGCATGCCGCACGGCGCGACGGACTGGCTGGCGCAGGCGGTCTACGGCCTGCCCGAAACCATGCGCGCGGCGATCCCCGAAGCCCGCCTGGTCGCCAACCCGGGGTGCTATCCGACTGCCGTCCAGCTCGGGCTGGCGCCCCTGCTGGCTGCGGGCGTCGCCGATCCGTCGAGCCTGATCGCGGACGTCAAGTCGGGGGTCACCGGCGCCGGCCGCGAGGCCAGGACCGGCAGCCTGTTCAGCGAGAATCACGATTCGTTCCGCGCCTACGGCGCTGCCGGGCACCGGCATGCGCCCGAGGTCAATCAGGAGCTCAGCCGCATGGCGGGGCGCGATATCGACTGCGTGTTCACGCCGCATCTGCTGCCCATCCAGCGCGGCATTCACGCCACGCTGCACGCGCGGCTGATCGATGCCGGCGATCTGCAGGCGCTCTACGCCGAGCATTACCGTGACGAGCCCTTCGTCGACGTTCTGCCGGCCGGCGTGCTGCCGGAGACGCGCAACGTGCGGGGCACCAATCGCTGCCAGATCGCGGTGGTGCCGCAGTCGGGCCAGCGCGTGGTGATCTGCTCGGTGATCGACAACCTCGTCAAGGGCGCCTCCGGTCAGGCGGTGCAGAACATGAATCTGATGCTCGGCCTTGACGAGACGCTGGGTCTCGCGCTGCCGCCTCTCTGGCCCTGACGCCGGATGGCCGTTCCGCCCAACGGGCCGCGCATCGTCACCGACCACGAGCGTCGCCCGCGATGGATCCGATGGCTGGTGGTGACCACGCTGGTGGTGATCGCGCTGGCGGGCAGCTATGCGGTCTATGTCTTCGTCACCGACGAGTTCTCGGCGCGCTATCAGGCCATGACCGGGGATCGGGAACGCCTGCTGGCGCTGCGCCGCGAGCTCGCGGAGCGCCTGCGGGCCGAGCAGCTGGAGTCGGAGCGCCTGCGCGAGCGCCTGGCGTATCTGGAGAAGTCGCAGCAGATCGACCGCGAGGCCTGTCAGCAGCTGCGCCAGTCGCTGCGCGACATGCAGTCCCGCCTGGTCGATGCGCAGGAGCAGCTGGCCTTCTATCGCGGCATCGTGTCGCCGGAGAACGAGGGGCGCGGCGTGCGCGTGCACGATTTCATCGTGCGCCCGGACCGCGATCCCGCCCGGTTCGAGCTGGTGCTGGTGCAGGGGCGTCAGCAGAAGGATCGCGTGCGGGGGCATTTCACCATCGACATCGCCGGCGAGCGCGACGGCGAGTCCGCCACGGTCGCCGTCCGCAATGCCGAGGGAGAGACGGACATGCTATTTTCGTTCCGGCATTTCCAGGAATTCTCGGGGTCGGTCACCTTCCCCGACGGTTTCGAGCCGGAGCAGGTCGCGATCGTTGTGCAGCGTGAAGGCGAGGACCAGTCGACCGAGACCCGTTACGAATGGCAGCGTGTCGTTGCCGGAAAGGAGAGCTGACCCGCATGCTCAAGAACGGCAAGAAGCCCGCCCAGAGCGGCTCCAACCACAGCACCGTCGACACGCTCGTCGGGCGCCAGACCGAGCTGCTCGGCGACATCACCTTCACCGGTGGTCTGCACATCGACGGCACCGTCAAGGGGAAGGTCAGCGCCGGCGCCGACAAGGATGCGCTGCTCTCGGTGAGCGAAACTGGCGTCATCGAGGGCGATGTGCACGTCGCGCACGTGGTGCTCAACGGCAGCATCCACGGCGACGTCCACGCGCTCGGCCAGCTCACGCTGCACAGCTGCGCGCGCGTCAACGGCAACGTGCACTACCGGGTCATGGAGATGGCGAGCGGCGCGACCATCAACGGCCAGATGGTGCACGAGGTCGAGAGCGAGCGCGGCAACGTCACCTCGCTGGAGGGGCGCGGCGGAAGCGCTTCGCAGGCCGACGGCGAGCAGCCCGACGCCGTGAACCTCGACCTGCGCGGCAGTGTCTAAGCGCTATCAGGCAGAGGACTAGAGTCATGACCACGGCAGTCGAGACGCCCATCAATTTCACCGAACCAGCGGCACTCAAGGTGCGCGGTCTCCTCGACGAGGAGGCCAACGAGGCGCTCAAGCTGCGCGTCTTCGTCACCGGTGGTGGCTGCTCCGGGTTCCAGTACGGATTCACCTTCGATGAATCGCAGGAAGACGACGACACTGTCATCGAGCGATGCGGCGTCACCCTGGTCGTCGATCCGATGAGCGTGCAGTACCTGACCGGCGCCGAGATCGATTACCGCGAGGATGTCGAGGGCGCGCAGTTCGTCATCCGCAATCCGAACGCGTCCACGACCTGCGGCTGCGGGAACTCGTTCTCGGTCTAGCGCTGCCGGCGGGGCGGAAGATGGAGCGCCCCGCACACCGCATCGGCCTCGGCGCCGGTGACGGATGCACGGGCGCCGGAAAGGCCATCTAGCCGTCGAAGGGCCAGCCACGCCATCGCTGCAGCCTCGATATGCTCGGGCGCAATGCCCGCCTGCGCGGAAGACGCGACCGGAACGGGAGCGAGCAGCTCGGCGAGACGCCGCACAAGCGCGTCGTTGTAGGCGCCGCCGCCGCACAGCCAGACGCGCTCCGGATCGCGGTTCGGTGCCTTCACCGCATCGGCGATGGTACGCGCGCTGAGTTCGAGCAGCGTGCGCTGCACGTCCGCGGGATCATCGATGTCGGCAGGGCCGGCGAGCGCGAAGAGCGAATCGAGATGGAATGCGCCCCGGCCGGTGCTCTTCGGCGGCGCGACCGCGAAGTAGGGGTGCTCCAGCCAGGCCGCGAGCAGATCGGGCAGGACGCGTCCGCCTGCCGCCCACGCGCCGCCCCGGTCGCAGGACTCGCCGCGCCGGCGCTGGCTCCATGCATCCATGAGCGCGTTGGCCGGACCGGTGTCGTAGCCGGAAATGTCACCGCCCGATGCCGGCGGCAGCCAGCTGAGATTGGCGATGCCGCCGAGGTTCACCGTCACGCGCCAGCGTTGACCGGCCCCGAAGGCGGCGGCATGGAACGGCGGTACCAGTGGTGCGCCCTGGCCGCCGAGGGCCATGTCGCCGCGTCGGAGGTCGCAAGCCACGGGTAGCCCGGTACGTGCGGCCACGACGGCGGCGTTGCCGATCTGGAGCGTATTGCGCGGCGGCTGATGACAGATCGTCTGCCCGTGCATCCCGATCACGATCGCCTCGGCTGCCGACGGGCAGTTCCGGAGCAGATCGGCCGCGGCCGCCGCATGGTGCTCGCCGACCGTGGCGTCGAGCGCGCAATAGGCCTGCGCACTGAGCGCCATATCCTCCCTGCCGACCGCGACCAGCTCTTCCTGGAGCGGGGCGGGGTATCGGTGGTGATGGTGGCCCAGCACCTGCATGCCGTCGTCGTGCACGCTCAGCGCAACCGCGTCAATGCCGTCGGCGCTGGTGCCCGACATCATGCCGATCGCCAGGCGTGCGTCGCTCGGCATGCGAATCGGTTGCGGCGGGTGCGTCGTCGTCAGTCGCCGTCGACCGTGGCTTCGGCCGTCTGCGTGCGCCGGATGGTGTCGATCTGGGCCATGTAGCGCTCGGCCTGCGCGTTGAAGCGCGCCATCTCGGAATCGGGTACCGGCTCGGCGCGCGGAAGCGGAACCGTGAGCGGGTTGCGATGCACGCCGTTGACCAGGAACTCGAAATGCAGATGGGGGCCCGTGGCCAGCCCGCTGCTGCCGACGTAGCCGATGACCTGGCCCTGGCTCACCCGTGTGCCCACGCGGATGCCGCTGCCGATGCGCGACATGTGTGCGTAGAGCGAGCGGTAGGTGGCGCCATGCTGGATGACCACGGCGCGGCCATACCCGCCCTTGTTGCCGGCGTGGACCACCTTGCCGTCACCGGTCGTGCGGATCGGCGTTCCGGGCGGCGCGGCATAGTCGGTGCCGCGATGGGCGCGGATGGTGTTGAGCACCGGATGCCGGCGGTTGGGATTGAAGTGCGAACTGATGCGGAATACGTCGAGCGGATTCCGGAGGAACGCGGTCTTGACCGCCTCGCCGTCGGGGCGGTAGTAGCCGGTGCGTCCGTCGTCGTCGACGTGGCGGAAGGCCTGCACGGTGCGTCCCTGGGTCAGGAACTCGACAGCCAGGATGTCGCCGTCGCGCAGCTTTTCGCCGTCGCGATAGAGCTCTTCATACAGCACGACGAAGCGGTCGCCACTGCGCAGGTCGAGGGCGAAGTCGATGTCGTAGCCGAGTACCTGCACCATCGACATGATGAGCCAGTCGGACATGCCCGCTTCCTGGCCGGCGAGGAAGAGCGACGAGTCGATCTTTCCGCGCGCGAAGGCAGGGCGGCGCTCGACGTCGGCCGTGATGGTGAGCGCCTCGAAGCCGTCCGGTCCGCGCTCGATCTGCAGCGTGCGGAAATCGTCGATCTCCAGGCGCAGCGCGTTGAGCTGCCCGCCGTCCTGCTGGACCTCGAGCACGTCGCCGGCGCGCGGCCGCTTGAGGCGGTCGATGTCGTCGTTCTCGAGCTCGAGCAGAGGCATCCACTGGCTGGGCCCGAGCCCCAGCGTGTCGAATGCGCCCGACAACGTCTGCCCGCGCGCGATCTCCACGCGTTCCCATTCCTCGATGGCGGGTGCCGCGGCTTCGGGGGGATCGGAAGGCGTCACCGAGGACGCCACCAGGCCGTACTCGCCGCTCTCCTCGGGCTGCGCCGGCGCGGTCGCCTGCTTGTCGGCAGGCGCCGACACCTGCGGCGGCAGCACCTCGATGCGTTCGTGGCGGTAGGCGTCGCCCGGGCGCGTCACGAGCGCGATCACGACGGCGCCGGCCAGAACGACCGCAACGGGAATATGGAATCTCAGCCGCGGGCGGCGGCGACGCATTGGCACACTATAATCGCGGAACATGACCCTGGCGTTGTTCGTGAAGGCGCACGCCTTCAGGGAACCCCTTGAAGCGTCGATGTGCCCGCGCCGCGGGCAACTGTCACAAACAGAACACAAAACCACTTGCTGCGCAAGTAGTTCGCCGACGAACTTGCTGCTTCACTTGACCATTCCACTATGACTACCGATTCCGACAGCGCCGCCCGGCGCGCCGAGCTCCTGCGCGGCACCGAAGAGGTCATCCCGGAGGCCGAAATCGACGAACGGTTGCTGGCGAGCGACCGGCCGCTGCGCATCAAGGCCGGTTTCGACCCCACCGCCGCCGATCTGCATCTGGGGCACACCCTGCTGCTCAACAAGCTTCGTCACTTCCAGGATGCGGGCCACCATGTCCTCTTCCTCATAGGCGACTTCACCGCGACCATCGGCGACCCGACCGGCAAGAACGAGACCCGCGCCCCGCTGACGCGGGACCAGGTTGCTGCCAACGCCCGCACCTACCAGGAGCAGGCCTTCAAGATCCTCGACGCGGACCGCACCGAGGTGGTCTTCAACTCGACCTGGCTCGACCAGCTCGGGGCGGAGGGCATGATCAAGCTCGCCGCGCAGCACACCGTGGCCCGGATGCTGGAGCGGGACGACTTCCATAAGCGCTACCAGTCGCACCGTCCCATCGCGATCCACGAATTTCTCTACCCGCTGCTCCAGGGCTACGACTCCGTCGCACTCGATGCCGATGTCGAGCTCGGAGGGACCGATCAGAAGTTCAACCTGCTGGTCGGGAGGCACCTGCAGAGTGCCTGGGGCAAGCGGCCGCAGACCTGCATGACGCTCCCGATCCTCGAAGGGCTCGATGGCGTCCAGAAGATGAGCAAATCGCTGGGCAACTACATAGGAGTCACCGAGCCGCCCGACGACATGTTCGGGAAGATGATGTCGATCTCGGACGATCTCATGTGGCGCTACTACCACCTTCTCTCGCTGCGCCCCCTGGAGGAGGTCGCCCGGATCCGGCAGGCGGTCGACGACGGCGGCAATCCGCGCGATGCCAAGGTGGCCCTTGCCGGCGAGATCGTCGACCGCTTCCACGGCAGCGGCGCCGGAGCCCGTGCCGCCGAAGCGTTCACAGCGCGGTTCCGCAACAAGGAACTGCCCGACGACATCCCCGAAGTGCAGGTCGCGGTGGGGGCCGACGGCGCGCCGTTGCCGTGGGTGCTGCGCGAGGCCGGCCTGGTGTCATCGAACAGCGAGGGCCAGCGACTGCTCAGGCAGAATGCGGTACGGCTCGACCGGGAGCGCGTCAACGATGCCGGGCTGCGACTGCACGCCGGCACCTCTGTGCTGGTCCAGGTGGGCAAGCGGAACATCGCCCAGGTGCATCTGACCGCCGCTGCGTAGCGCGAGCGCCCCGGCCGGAAGCCGCTCTGCAAGCGTCATCGCGCTGTAACGTTCCAAGCAAAAACAACAACATAGCAATTACCCCGCGATTGGTGCTTGACGGGGTTCGGGCAATCCCTAGAATACGCCCTCCCAGCTGACGCGGCGCAGCCCAACGGGCCAGCCGCAACAGCCTGATCTTTAAGAAAAAAAGCAAGTGATTTGTGTGGGTGCTCCCGGTACGTGGCGAAGCCACGAAGTACTGGAGTATCAAACACGGCCCAAGCAGTAATTGGAGCCTGTGCGAGAACTCCCATGCAGGGACACGTCCCTGTGTAACCTTTTAGGTTTAAATTGGAGAGTTTGATCCTGGCTCAGATTGAACGCTGGCGGCTTGGATTAGGCATGCAAGTCGAACGCTGATCCCAAGCTTGCTTGGTGAATGAGTGGCGAAAGGGTGAGTAACACATGAGTAATCTGCCTCTAACTCGGGGATAGCCT
>NZ_JAGLEJ010000014.1 GCF_023145115.1 Algiphilus sp. | reverse complement strand
GGTGGCAGAGTGGGCGACCGGCGACCGACTCGCCAGCGGCAAGTCGCAGCGCCGCGAGCGCCCGGGCCAGGACGGCCCGGGCCGGGTCACTTGACGAGGCAGGACGCCGAGTCTAGTGACTGCGGCCAGGTTGGCATCGTGCCAGCATGTAGCGGTTCCGGAGAGGTGGCAGAGTGGTCGAATGCAGCGGTCTTGAAAACCGCCGTGCCTGCGAGGGCACCGTGGGTTCGAATCCCACCCTCTCCGCCACTTCGCGCGTCGGCACCGCATGGCCCGAAGGCCCGCACGGCATTCGGACATGCCTCGCTCAGCCAGCGCGGCACGGTCATCGGAATGGTGTGACGAAACGGCCATCGCGGCCAGTCGCGACTCATGGCGTGCAGCCATGCATGCGACATCAGCGGAACCGCGACGAGTGTCGCGGAACGCTGCGGGTTCTGGTGCCGGCGGAGAGAATCGAACTCCCGACCCGCGCATTACGAATGCGCTGCTCTACCAGCTGAGCTACGCCGGCGACTTTGTGGAATCTTACCACTAGCGGCAGGCCAACCGGTATTCCCAAGCATGTCCTCCGGTCAGGAAGGAGCGCCGGCGGCACCCGAGCATTGCACTCGAACGGATCGCACGCACCAGCCATGACGATCAGGGTGCATCGCGCTCTACTTGATAGTAATTTACGGCGTCTGGTTCGATCCGGGAGCCGACATTGCCCTACCCGCACACAGCACGCCTGTACAGTCGATCCGTTACACCGCGCCGGATGAGCATCGGGTTCACGCTGGTGGAGCTCATGGTCACCGTTGCGGTCGCTACCATCCTCGTCACGGTGGCCGTTCCGGCCTTCACCAGCCTGGTTCGGGACATGCGGGTCAACACCGCAGTGAACAGCTTCCTTGCCAGTGTGCACTTCGCCCGCTCGGAAGCAGCGCGCCGCGGCGTGCGGGTGGCCGTGTGCGCTACCTCCGATCAACAGAAGTGCGAAGCCGGCGCCGACTTCGACGACGGATGGCTCGTGGTCGCCGGTCCGGATCCATACGCAGCCACCGCACCGGTGTTGCGCAGCTTCGCGCCCGACATGGGCGGAATCGACATCCAGTTCCGCTTCGGCGCTACGGCCGAGCCCTATCTCAGCTATATCCCGACGGGACAGGCGCGCACCGATAGCGGGGCCCTTATGATGGGAAGCGTACGCTTCTGCGAAGAAGACTCCGAGCACCGCATCATCATCAACGCCACTGGCCGTCCGCGGGTTGCCGAGCAGGCGTGTGCGCCGTGAAATCACACGAGGGTTGCGCTGCACCGGCAACGCCGGCGAGACTGCGCGGAAGCTTCGGGGGAAGACGGCTCTTACAACGCGCCGGCAAAAAAGCGACACGCACAGAGCAGTCAACGGACACCGTCCGTCGCGCCGCCCGTGCAGCGTCCGCCGAATCGGTGTAAGCGTCACGCAATATGAGACCAACCACAGGCTTCACGCTCATCGAACTGCTGGTGACGGTCGCGGTCGCTGCGATCCTGGCCGTTGTCGCGGTTCCGGGGTTCAGAAGCCTGATGCAGGGCAACCGGGCCGCCACGCAGACGAACACGCTGGTGAGCGCGCTGACCTTCGCACGCTCAGAGGCCATTCGACGCGGGACGACGGTGTCCATGTGTCCGTCCAGCAATCAGACATCGTGCACCGGCGGCACCGACTGGTCGGTCGGATGGGTCGTTTTCCGTGATGCCGATGGCGATGGCGAGCCGGGCGATGCAACTGACCTGTTGCGGGTCTGGCAATCGCTTTCCGGGCCGGCCGCACTCAGTGGCCCGCAGAGCCAGTCATTCATGGGTACCGGTCAGGCCGTGACCTCGGCGAGCTTCAGCTACACCGCATCCGGCGTGCCGACTCGAATGGCGTGCGTCAACAACGTCGGGCGAACCGAGTTGAAGAAGGGCGTAGCGACGTGCTGATGCCGATGCACAGGCCGAGCGACCGTACCGTGCCGCCGAACGCCTCGCGTGGCGTGACGCTCATCGAGGTTCTGATCGCCGTACTCGTGCTTTCCGTCGGTCTGCTCGGCCTGGCCGGGCTGCAATGGAATTCGCTCAAGTTCAACCACAGTTCCCTGCTGCGCAGCCAGGCAACCAACCTCGCGTACGACATGACCGATCGCCTGCGGGCAAAACGCCAGGCGGCGCGCAGCGGAGATTTCGATTCCGACACCTTTGCCGGAGGGGACTGCAGCGGCGGCGACTTCGACGAAGTGGATGCATCTCCCGCCAACGAGTTGCTCGGCTGGCGGTGCGATGTCGCCCGCCTGCTCCCGGGGGGAGAGGGCCGCGTCTTGCGTGACGGCAATACCGTCACCGTCCAGGTGCGCTGGCGGGACACCCGGGACGCCGACGATGACTTGCTCGTCTTCGGTGTTTCGACGGAGCTGTGATCATGCTCGGTACGTTCGGTACGAATCGCGTTCCCGCTCGTTCGCATCAGGGTGGCCTGACGCTCATCGAACTGATGATCGCGATGGTGATCGGGCTGGTTCTGATCGGGACGGTGATCAGCGTCTTCCTGGGCATGCGAGCCACCTACAGCTACCAGGAGGCCCTGTCGCGGGTTCAGGAGAACGGGCGCTTCGCCACGCAATTCCTTGCCCGGGAACTGCGCATGGCCGGATACACGGGCTGCTCGAACAATATCTTCAACTGGCTGAATCCGGCCGGCTCCGGTTACGTGACAAGCATCTACGGCGATCGCACCGTGACCGGCTGGGATGCCTCGAGTACGGCGCCCGGAGACAGCTACATCGCCGGCACTTCGACGACCTGGACATCGTCGACCGGGGAGGCGGTTCCCGCGGAAATCGGGACCGTGCTGCCCGGATCCGACATCATCATCGTGAACAGTTCGGAGCCCTTGGATGTCGAGCTGCAGGGCAATCCGGGTCCCCCCGCGAACACCGTCAATGCTGCCGACGCTACCGGCATCCCGCAGGGCGCGATCATCATGGCCGTCACGTCGAGTTGCGCCGGTGGCGACCTGTGGATGAAGACGAGCAACGAGAATGCGAGCTCACTGCCGAAGGGGACCGCCGCCGGACACTCGCCGGGCAATATCAATCCCTCGGGCGGCTTCACTCAGGAATACGACGACGACTCGAACATCTACCGTTGGACCAGCACGGCCTTCTTCCTGCGCACCAACGCGTCCACCCCGCCGGAACCGGCGCTCTACCGCCTTCGCCTCGACGAAGCCAAGCGCACTGGTACGGCAAATCCCCAAGAGCTGGTCGCCGGCGTGGAGAGCATGCAGATCGCCTATGGCGTGGATGACGACGCCGATCGCGAAGTAGACCGCTACCTGAGCGCTGCCGTCGTGCCTGATTGGGCGGCGGTCCACGCGGTTCGCATCGCGTTGCTGCTCCGCAACGACACTCGCGTTCCGACCGAGACCGAGCTTACCGATTTCACTCTGGCGCACACCACGATCACGCCGACTGAAGAGAACCGTGCGCGCCAGGTGATGACCCTGACCGTCGCCCTGCGCAACGAACTACCATGACTCAACGCTTGCTCCCGAGCCCGCCGACGACCCACGCTTCGCATGAAGCGGGGAGTACCCTGGCCGTTTCGCTGATCTTCCTGGTGCTGCTAGCGCTGATCGGCATCACCGCGATGCAGGGCAGCAGCATGCAGGAACGCATGGCCGGAAACCTCCGCGACAAGGATGTCGCCCTGCAGAAGGCCGAGGCCGCGCTGCGCGAGGCGGAAGCCTTCCTGCAGGACCCTGTGCTCCCGACATTCAATGACGCACCCGGCGGCCTCCACCCCTTCATGCCGGAGTGGGAGAAGGAAGGATACTGGTTCCACGATGCCTCTCATCAGGACTACCTCTGGGGGGCCGACAATACGGCCGAGTACTCGGGGGATGACGACGTCGCCCTCGAGGGAGCTGCACCGCGCTACATCATCGAGGAATTGCCACTCGCGCCGGACCCCAGCGGAAGTCTAGCCGCCGACGAGCCCGTCGAGCCCAACAGCCGCTTCCGGATCACGGCACGCGCGGAGGGTGGAACGGAGGATGCCGTGGTGATCCTGCAGACAACATACCGCCGCTGAGAACCGAGCACTGCAGCATGCCTGGAGCGAACAGAATGACCGACCGATACCGCCCCACCACGCGCCGGCACTTTCGGAAGCCGCTCGGCATCCTCGTCATGCTGATCAGCGGCACCGTTTCCGCCGACATCGGCATCTCGCAGGCCCCGCTGTTCCTGACGGACACGCTCCCGCCGAAGGTGATGCTGGTCCTGTCCAAGGACCACGAGATGTTCAAGGAAGCCTATCCGGACTACTCGGACCTGACCGGAAACGGTGCCATCAACAACACCTACACGGACACCTTCGAGTACTACGGCTACTTCGACCCGAATACCTGCTACGACTACGAGACCAGCGGCAACGACCGATTCGAGCCGGAGGAACCCGCCGTCGGCCCCAACAATCACTACTGCACCGACGGGGACGACTGGAGCGGCAACTTCCTGAACTGGGCAACGATGACGCGCATGGACATCGTCCGGCGCGTGCTCTACGGCGGCAAGCGCACCGACGACACCGAGCAGATCACGATTCTCGAGCGCGCGCTCATCCCGAACAGCGCGCACGCCTTCGTGAAGATCTACGATGGCAACGACCTCGACGATCTGACGCCTTACGACGACGACGCCATCTCCATCTGCAACGTGACCTGGAAGACCAGCGACCGATCGGATCAGGTGGACACCGATGCCGACGAACCCACGATCCGCGTAGCCCGAGGCTCCTGGCCGACATGGGCCGCCACCGAGGTCAAGCAGTGTGCCTGGCGCGACGAGAAGGCCGGCGGCAGCCCGAACTCCGCCCACCCCGACGACGATGACCATGAGCTCGATACCTTCGACGTCCTGGTCGAGGTCTGCCGCCCGGGCATCGCCGAAGAGCACTGCAAGAGCTACCCCGGCGACCAGACCAACGGCACGCTGAAGCCCACCGGACTCATCCACGAGTTCGGCGAGGACGGGCGCATCGATTTCGGTCTGCTCACCGGCAGCTACGAGAAGAATACGTCCGGCGGCGTACTGCGCCGCAACATCGGCCCGATCACCGGCAATTCCGGTTCGCTGGCCGGCGAGAACGAGATCGACCCGGATACCGGGATCTTCCTCAACAATGGCCCCAGCGATCAGACCATCGTCAATGCCATCAATCGGCTGCGGATCACGCACTGGAACTACAGCGGAAACTCCTTCTCGGACAATTGCAACAACCCGGGCATCAGCAGCATCACCGACAACAAATGCACCAGCTGGGGCAATCCGGTCGGCGAGATGATGCTCGAGGCCCTTCGCTACTTCTCGGGGGCCGCCGGCCCCACTTCGGCATTCGATACCGGCAGCAGCGATAGCCGACTGAGCGGACTGCCCCGTGTCAGTGCGTGGCGCGACCCCCTGCCCCAGGATGGCTACTGCGCGAACCCCAGCGTCATCCTCCTGTCGTCCGGCGTCACGACGCACGACGGCGGCAACGAGGGGCAGTTCGGCAACGCCAGCGATATTGCGGGCCTCAGCGGCGCTTCGGCGGTGGATGCGCAGACCGACGAGGTCGGTGACGGCGAAGGGCTTTCCGGCTCGTACATCCTCGGTGGCACCGGCAAGCAGTGCACCGCAGAGGGCATTGACGGCCTCTCCGACGCGCTGGGCATCTGCCCGCAGGGTGGCAGCCTGCTGGGTGGCTACTCGGTCGCGGGGCTCGCGAAGCACGGCTGGACGAGCGATATTCGCCCCGAGCATCCGCGCGACCAGAATGTCAAGACCTTCGCCATCAATCTGGCCGAGCCTCTACCGCGCCTGCGCTTTGGGCAGATCGAGCTGTTTCCAACCTGCCAGTCGTCCAGCAACGGCACCAACTACATCACCTGCAACGCCATCCAGACCGACGTGCTCGACGTCGAGTACGACAACGACGGAAACCTTGTGGCCGGGCACTTCCGAACGTTCTGGGAGGATTCGTCGTACGGGAGCGACTACGACATGGATGGCGCGTCGGACCTGCTCGTCTGCGTCGGAGATGCCTGCCCGGGCAATGTCGACGACGGCGATGTCCGCGTCACCGTGAACGTCGTCCAGGCGATCGCCGGCTATTCGCTGCGCTTCGGTTTCCTCACGACCGGCTCGACGACGGACGGTCTGTCCGACTGGGTATACCGGCCGGGCAATCAGAACTTCAGCGTGATCGTCGATCCCGCGGACAACCCGGGCAGACAGCCCGACCCGATGACCCAGACCCTGACGCCCGGCACCTCTTCCGCCGGCCTGCTACGCGATCCGCTCTGGTATGCGGCCAAATGGGGCGGCTTTGACAAGTCGCTCGGCGATACCCCGTCGCAGAGCGAGCAGTGGGACCTGGACGGCGATGGATCGCCGGATAACTACTTCCTCGTCCGGAATCCCGCCAAGCTAGAGGAGAACCTCTCCACCGTCTTTTCCGAAATCGCCGCAGCGATCGGCAGCGCGTCGGCGATCTCCACCAACGCCACGCGGCTTTCCACCAGTACGCTGGTCTATCAGGCGCGGTTCAACTCCGAGGACTGGAGCGGAGAGCTGCTCGCGTACGAAGTAAACGAGGGGGATGGCAGCGTCTCCGCGAATCCAGAGTGGAATGCCGCTGACGAGATTCCCCTTCCCGGCAACCGCAGCATCTTCACGAGGAACAGCGATTCGGGCGACGGGGTCGCATTCCAGTGGGCCAATCTGAGCAATGCCCAGCAATCCGCGCTGGGCGGCGAACCGATCCTGGAATGGCTCCGTGGCGATCGCAGCGACGCCAATCTGCGGCAGATGAGCGGCAGCCTCAGCGACATCGTGAATTCGAACCCGACCTTCTCGGCCACCGAGGACTTCGGCTTCGACGCCCTGGACGGCCTCGAGGGGGCCAGCTATGCCGCCTACCTGACGGGCAAGAGCGATCGCACCCCCGCAGTCTACGTCGGGTCGAACGGGGGCATGCTGCACGCATTCGATGCCGAGAATGGCGACGAGCTGTTTGCCTACGTTCCGGAGGGCATCTACGCCGACCTCGGCGAACTCCCCCTTGATGGCTACAGTCATCGCTACTACGTGGACGGCTCACCACGCGTATTCGATGCGCGCGTCAGCGCCACTTGGCGCACGCTCCTGATCGGGAGCGTGGGGGCCGGCGGCAAGTCAGTATTCCTGCTCGACATTTCCACGCCATCCAGCTTCACAGCCGGCGACGTGCTGTGGGAGATGACCGGCGACGAGAACAACGACCTTGTCGACCACTTCGGTGTATCCGTGCCGGAGCCGACCATCGCGCGCATGCAGGACGGGAGCTACTGGGCGATCATCGGCAACGGCTACAACAGCAGCGAAGGCACAGCCGCCCTCATCCTGCAACGTGTGGACGGCACACTCGGCGGCAATTCCGACTTCGTGCTGATCGACACCGAGGCGGGTGCTTCAGGCGACCTCGGCAAGAACGGGCTCTCCAGCCCCATTCCGGTCGACATCGACGGCGACCGCACGACCGACTACATCTATGCCGGTGACCTCCACGGCAACATGTGGCGGTTCGATGTCGACAGCGCGAACACCAACCAGTGGGACGTGGCCTTCAAGCAGGGCAACACGCCCAAGCCTCTGTTCACGGCCGTCGACAGCGATGAGGAAGACGAGGCCGATCCGCAGGCGATCACGGCGCGTCCTGAAGTCGGACGGCATCCGGACGGTGGCCAGATGGTCTACTTCGGAACCGGCGCATTCTTCCGCACAGGTGATGATCAGGTCGGGGCGGATGACACCCGCCATTCGTTCTACGGCATCCACGACAACGACGAGACCGTCTCGCGCGACGATCTGACGCTGCAGACGATCGTCTATGAGGGGGAAGCACCCGGATTCGGCGTCAACGTCCGGGCGGTATCGACCAACGAGCGTGCCGCCGATGACAAGGGCTTCGTGCTCAACCTGATCTCACCCGAGAACGGCTTCGAAGGCGAGCGCGTCGTCTCCGAGGCCCAGATCCGCTTCGGACGCATCGTGTTCTCGACCCTGATTCCCTCCCCGAGTCCGTGCGAGTTCGGGGGCACATCTTGGCTCATGGAGCTGGACGCGATCGACGGCGGCAACTTCGGTCGCTCCATCTTCGACCTGAACGACGATGACAACTTCGACGATCAGGACTATGTCGATGCCGCGGAAGGAGATGAGGACTCACTCATGCTGCCCGTAAGCGGCCTGGGCTCAGAGATCGGCATCATCAACAAACCGTCGATCATCACCGCGGGCGAAGTCGAGTACAAGTACACCTCCGGATCGAGCGGAGACATTGGCGTGATCAAGGAGATCTCCGGCACCGACGAACTCGGGAGGCAATCGTGGCGCCAGCTGCAGTAGGTCGCATTCGCTCCGACAACGGCCGTAGTGATCGGACGAGGGGCTTCACACTTATCGAGCTGATGATCGCGGTGGCGATCATCGCGATCCTCGCGACCATCGCCTATCCCAGTTATCGCCAGCAGGTGCTCAAGAGCCAGCGCACCGAGGCGAAGACCGCGCTGAGCGATGCCGCGCAGCGGCTGGAGCGCTGCTACACGCAGTTCAATGCCTACAACGACACCGACAACTGCACCATCGCCGGCACGCTCGACTCGGGAGGCACCTATGACACCGAGGAAGGCCATTACACGATTTCGGCGGTGACGCTCACCGCGACCGCATTCACGCTGGAAGCGGATCGCAAGGACAACGACGACAGCCGATGCCCCGACATGCGGATCAACCATCTCGGGCAGCGCGGTTCGGACGGGAGCGTCACCACCGACACGCACGACTGCTGGTGACGGGCCGGGGCGCGATCGGCGCCCCGCATCCCGCATGCATGATGTCTGCGCGTCAGCTGCGCACGCGCCCCGCGAACTGCTTCTCGAGCTTGTCCATCTTCGGCTTCGCGACGACGCGGACGTAGCCCGCGCCCGGATTGCGGGCCGCGTAGTCCTGGTGCTCGGGTTCCGCCGGGTGGAATGCCTCCAGCGGCTCTACGGTGGTGACGATGGGGTCATCCAGGACACCGGCGGCATCGAGCTGCGCGATGTAGGCTTCCGTCACCGCGCGCTGCTGGTCGTCGGCGACGAAGACCGCCGAGCGATACTGCGGCCCCACGTCGTTGCCCTGCCGATTGCGCTGCGTGGGGTCGTGCGCGACGCTGAAGAACAGCTTGAGCAGTGCGCCGAGGGAAATGCGCTGCGGGTCGTAGCGCAGCCGCACGGCTTCCGCGTGACCGGTGTCACCGCGGCACACGCGCGGGTAGTTCGCGGTCTCGGCGGCCCCGCCGCAATACCCGCATTCCGACTCGAGCACGCCCTCGACGGCCCGGAACACGCCGTCCACGCACCAGAAGCACCCGCCCGCGAGCACGATTTCCGCGCTGTGCGCATCGCCCGCGGCGATGTCGCGACCGGGATCGGGGAAACCGGAATGATCGGCGGCGGCGCCCGGCCACCGACAGGCGGGCGCATTCGGGGTATCGGACATGCAGGGTCTCCGCGACGGTTGGCCGTGCATTGTGACGCGCGAACGCGCACGCGCGATAGCGGGTCGAAACCGCAACACCGCGGCGCGGCGCCGGTGACGGCGGTATCCTCTCGTCCGTGAACACCCCTGCCCTCGCCCTGCCCGCGCCACTCTGGCGCCGCCTGATGACGGCGGTGTACGACGGCCTGCTGGTGGTGGCCATCTGCATGAGCGTGGCGGTCCTGGTGACGCCGGCCACGGCCTTCATCGGCGTATCCGGACGCGGCGCGCTGCAGGCGCTCATGGTGCTGGCCGTGTGGTTCTATTTCACGATGTCCTGGACGCGCGGCGGCCAGACCCTGGGCATGCGCGTCTGGCGCGTGCGCCTGCGGCGCGCGGACAGCGACATGCCGGTGACCCTCACCCAGGCCACGGCCCGCTTCTTCGTCATGCTGGTCCTGTGCATGCTGCCGACGGTGGTCGGGGTCTTCGCATCCTTCCGCGACCCCGAGCACGCGCCCGCCTGGCTGCTCCTTCTGCTGCTCCCCGCCTTCTGCATGCTGCTGGTACTGCTCGCGAGCCGGCGCGCGCTGCACGATCTGATCGCCGGTGGCGAAATGGTCCTCACGCCGCCACTCAAGGCGCGCGCATCAGACGCCTGAGGGGCCGGCGGGCTCGAGCACGACCATCGCGATCACCAGATCGCCTTCGTCGCTGAGGCTGATGTGCGCGCGACCGGCGCCGCGCTGCTCCGAGAAGGCGGCACCGTGCTCGGACAGCACGATGCGCGGGGCACCGGAGTCCGGATCGCGCAGCAGGCCGATGTCATGCGCCGCGATGCGACCGATCTTGGTCCCCAGCGCCTTGGCATAGGCTTCCTTGGCCGCCCACCGCTTGGCGAGATCGCGCGCGGGATCGCCGGCGGCGGCGGAGGGTTCGTGTTCCAGCGAGTGCAGGATGCGGCGCGCGAAGCGCTCGCCGCGACGCTCCCAGACCGCCCGGAAGCGCTCCACGCGTGCGAGATCCACGCCGACCCCGAATATCATCCGCGCCGCCCGGCAAGCATGGCGCGGCGCATCGCCGCGATGGCGGCCGGCAGTCCCTGGAAGACCGCTTCCGCGATCAGCGCGTGGCCGATATTGAGCTCCACGACCTCGGGCAGCGCCGCCACCGCACCCACGTTGTCGACATGGAGACCGTGCCCGGCATGCACTTCCAGCCCGGCGGCCGCCGCTTCGCGCGCGAAGCGGCGCAGTCGCGCAAGCTCGCCCGCGCGCTCGGTGGCCGATGCCTCTGCGTAGGCACCGGTATGCATCTCGACCGCCGGTGCGCCGGTGGCGCGAATCGCATCGAGCAGGCCCGGATCGGGGTCGACGAAAAGCGACACCCGCGTCCCCACCGCGTCGAGCCGCGCAACGGCCCGCGTGACAGCGTCCCGATGTCCCACGACATCCAGGCCGCCTTCGGTGGTGACCTCCTCCCGTCGCTCCGGCACCAGACAGGCCCGCGGCGGCGAGAGGCGTTCGGCGATGGCGACCATGTCGTCCACGACCGCCATCTCCAGGTTCAGCGGCACGTTCACGGTGGCGAGCAGTCGCTCGACGTCGGCATCCTGTATGTGTCGCCGATCCTCGCGCAGGTGCACGGTGATGCCGTCGGCGCCCGCGCCCTCGGCCACCAGGGCGGCCGCGACCGGATCCGGGTAGGTGGTACCGCGCGCCTGGCGCAGCGTCGCGACGTGATCGATATTGACGCCGAGTCGCAGATCGGGAGCGTGATGACGGGTCATGGGGCGGTCTCGCGCACGGCGCGCAGGCGCCGCAGCATGGCGGGGGTTTGCAGTGGTCGGGGGCCGATCAATTCTGGCAGATGCGCCCGAAAGACCACGCGAGCCGCACCGCGCGCATCCGCGCTGTCAAAGCGGCCACTCAGTGCTGCGGTCAGCCCCGCGCCGGTGAGCGTACCGTCCGGCTCGGGACGCGGTCCCGATGCGGGGTCGTACTCGAAACGCGCCGCCGCATCGAGACCGCGGTCCGGCAGCGACGGCCGATACCCCAGCTCGCAGAGCAGTTGCCACTCGAAGGCCCGCAGCGCGCCGGCGTACAACGCCTCGTCGCCGGTCCCGGCAAGCGCTGCCAGCAGGCTCTGGTAGGCCGCGAACAGGCCCGGATGCGGGTCGTCGCGCGCCAGCGCCCGGATCAGGAGCTCGTTGGCATACCACGCCCACAGGGTGCGCTCGCCGCCCAGCGCATACGGCTTTCCATCGACTTCAGCCCCCGTCATCGTGGCCAGCTCGCCCCGCCGCTGCCAGCTCAGACGGTACCGCTGAAGCAGCGCCGGTGCACTGCCGCGCTTGCTGCCGCGCGCACCGCGTGCCACCACGCCGACGCGGCCGTGGTCGTGCGCAAGGACCTCGAGCAGGAGACTGCTGTCCCGATAGGCGCGCCGCAGCAGCACGAAGACGGCTTCGTCGGCCACCCGCTCGGCGCCGCTCACGGGTCAGTCCTCGTAGCCGAGCGCGCGCAGCGCGGCCGGGTCGTCACTCCAGTTGGGCCGGACGCGGACGTGCGTCTGCAGGAACACCTTCTTGCCGAGTCGATGCTCGAGCTCGCGGCGCGCGCTGGTACCGACGCGCTTGGCGGTATCGCCACCGGCACCGATCACGATCTTCTTCTGCGCCTCGCGCTCGACCCAGATCACGGCGCGGGCGCGCAGCAGGCCCGGACTGTCCTCCAGCGACTCGATCCCGACACTCAGCGCATAGGGCAGCTCCTGGCGCAGCAGGCGCGTGAGCTTCTCGCGCACGCATTCGGTGATGGTGAACGCGAGGTCGTGACCCTGGATCTGATCCGGCGGGAACAGCATCGGGCCTTCGGGCATGCGCTCGGCCAGCACCGCGATCAGCCGGTCCAGGTTCTCGCCGCGCGTGGCCGACACCGGAACGATGTCGGCATAGGCGTGACGCTCCTGGAGGGCCGCGATCTCGGGCAACAGCTCCTGCTTCTGCGCGCGGTGATCGACCTTGTTCAGGGCCGCGATGACCGGGACACCGGCGCCGGCCGCACGGCTCAGCGCGAGCGCATCGTCGTCCCGCCAGATGCCGGTTTCGACGACATGCAGCACCGCATCGACCCCCTCGATGGCGCTGACCGCCGAGCGGTTGAGCACCTTGTTCAGCGCCCGGTGCTCGCGTTCGTGCAGGCCCGGCGTGTCGATGAACACGATCTGCAGCTCGGGCCCGTTGTGCACGCCCTGCACGCGATGGCGCGTGGTCTGGGGGCGGCGCGCGACGATCGACACCTTGGTGCCCACCAGCGCATTGACCAGGCTCGACTTGCCCACGTTGGGGCGCCCGAGCACCGCCACCATTCCACTACGCATCGAGCTTCTCCAGCATGGCACGCGCTGCATTCTGTTCGGCGCCGCGGCGACTGGCGCCGGTGCCCTCGACCGCGGCATCGTTGTCGGCGAGCTGACAGGCGACGCGGAAGTGCTGCCGGTGCGGCGGACCGGACACTTCCAGGACGGCATATTCCGGACGCGGCCGGGAGCGGCCCTGAAGCCATTCCTGCAGCCGCGTCTTGGGATCCTTCAGGGTCTCGGGATCGGGCAGCGTGACCAGCCGGTCGGCCCACCAGCGTTCGATGCACGCGCGCGCGGTCTCGAGATCGGCATCGAGCAGCACCGCACCGATCAGCGCCTCGACGGTATCGGCCAGCACCGAGCGGCGGCGGTACACGCCGCTCTTCAGCGCGCTGCCCCCCAGCTGCACGGCGTCGGCCAGGGCGAGGTCGTTGGCCACCCCGCCCAGCGTCTCCTCGCGCACCAGGGCGGCGCGCATGCGCGTCAGATCGCCCTCGCTCGCGTCGGGCAGCCGGCGGTAGAGCACTTCGGCGACGACGAAATTGAGCAGGCTGTCCCCGAGGAACTCCAGCCGCTCGTAATGGCCGCGCCCCGCGCTGCGATGGGTCAGCGCCTGCTCGAGGAGCGCCGCATCCCGGAAGCGGTATCCGAGCCGCTTGTAGATGTGCTCGCGATTCACGGCCCCCTGCCGACTACCGCTTCGTCCTCGAAGTAGAACACCAGATCGATGTTCGCGATCAGCGGAACGCGCGCCTCGTAGTAGTACGCGAGGATCACCTCGCGCTCCGGACCGCGCTCGATCGACACGTCGCGCGCATCCAGATGCTGGATGCGCTCGATGTCCCAGAAGCGCTGCAGGCTCGAGCGCAGCCGCGGCCCGGTGGCGTTGGCGCTCTCGGGATCGTTGGCCACTTTCTGGACCGCGTTCTGGACCTTCATGTGGTTCAGATAGACGGGGACGCTGCGCATCACCAGCAGCACGATGAAGGCACCCAGCGCGATCAGAACCAGCAGGGTCCAGAACGTCATGCCGTGTTCGGATCGTCTCATGCGCGCGTCTCCCCGATTGCTACGGAATGGTGTTGCCGATGCGGGAGAAGTCCGGACGCCCCAGCTCGGCGTTCCAGTTCATCCAGATGAAGAATGCGCGACCCACCAGGTTGCGCTCCGGAACCGTGCCCCAGCGCCGCGAATCGTCGCTGCCGTCCCGGTTGTCCCCCATCACGAAGTACTCCCCTTCCGGCACGGTGAAATCGATGTTGCGCGCCGGCGCGTTGGGATTCACCAGGATCGGATGGACGCGATCGCCGAGCGTCTCCGTGTAGCGCTCGACGACCCCGCCGGGCAGCCCCGGAACGCGTGCCACCCCGGCCTTCTCCAGCGGCACGCGCTCGCCGTTGATGGAGAGCTGCTTGTCCCGGTAGACGACGTGATCGCCTGGAAGGCCGACCACGCGCTTGATGAAGTCCTTGCTCGGATCGAGCGGAAAGCGGAACACCGCGACGTCGCCGCGCTCGGGCGCCCCGCCTTCGGTCAGCTGCCAGAACCCCACGGGCGCGCGAAGCCCGTAGGCCCGCTTGTCCACCAGGATGAAGTCGCCCACCAGCAGCGAGGGAATCATCGAGCCGGACGGGATGCGGAAGGGCTCGACCGCGAAGCTGCGCAGCAGCAGCACGACCACGATCACCGGGAAGAACGAGCGCGAGAACTCGACCGCCCAGTTGCCCCGCGCACTGCCCGATTCGCGGCGCCGGCGCGCGAAGAAGGCGGCATCGATGCCGTAGATGACGCCGGTGACGAGCGCCGCCAGCGTGAGGATGACCGCGAAGTCCCAGTGGAAGTCGCTGAGGAATTGCGCCATGCCCGCTACCTTCGATCGACGTTGAGGATCGCCAGAAAGGCGGACTGAGGAATCTCGACGTTACCCACCTGCTTCATGCGCTTCTTGCCTTCCTTCTGCTTCTCCAGCAGCTTGCGCTTGCGCGACACGTCGCCGCCGTAGCACTTCGCGAGGACGTTCTTGCGCAGCGCCTTGACGGTGGTCCGCGCGAGGATGCGCGAGCCGATCGCGGCCTGGATCGCGACATCGAACATCTGCCGCGGAATGAGCTCCTGCATGCGCTCGCACAGGCCCCTACCGCGATCGTAGGCCATGTCGCGGTGGCAGATGGTGGAGAGGGCGTCCACGCGCTCGCCGTTCACCAGCACGTCGAGGCGCACCAGGTCCGCGGGCGCGAAGCACTTGAAGTCGTACTCGAAGCTGGCATAGCCGCGCGACACGCTCTTCAGCCGGTCGAAGAAGTCGAGCACCACCTCGGCCATGGGCATGTCGACGACCATCTGCACCTGACTGCCGTGATAGTGCAGCTCGGGCTCGCCGGCACGCTTCTCCATGCAGAGCTGCATGACCGGCCCGATGCAGTGCTGCGGCATCAGGATGCGGGCGGTGATGATCGGCTCGCGCAGCTCGTCGATGACACCGCTGTCCGGCAGCTCGGCCGGGTTCTGCACGCTCCTGGTCGAGCCGTCGTGCTGCGCGCACTCGTAGACCACCGACGGCGCGGTGGTGATGAGGTTGAGGTCGTACTCGCGCTCCAGGCGCTCCTGCACGATCTCCATGTGCAACATGCCCAGGAAGCCGCAGCGGAATCCGAAACCGAGCGCGCTGGAGCTCTCCGGCTCGTAGGACAGCGCGGCGTCGTTGAGGCGCAGCTTGGCCAGCGCGTCGCGCAGGTCCTCGAAGTCGTCCGAGGATACCGGGAAGATGCCCGCGAAGACCCGCGGCTGGATCTCGCGGAAGCCGGGAAGGCGCTTGTCGCACGGGCGCTGCGCGTCGGTGAGCGTATCGCCCACCGGCGCGCCGTCGATGTCCTTGATCCCGGCCACCACGAAGCCGACCTCGCCGGTCGACAGCGCGTCCAGCTCGACACGCTTGGGCGTGTTCCGGCCCAGCATGCTGATGTCGTGATCGCGACCGGTCGCCATGACCCGGATGCGCTGGCCCTTGCGGAGCGCGCCGTTGACGACCCGCACCAGCGATACCACGCCGAGGTAGTTGTCGAACCACGAGTCGATGATCAGCGCCTGCACCGGATCATCGGCGCTGCCGTCGGGCGGCGGCACCTTCTCCACCAGCGACTCCAGCACCTCGGTGACGCCCTGCCCGGTCTTGGCCGAGATGCGCAGCGCATCGCGCGCCTCGATGCCGATGATGTCCTCGATCTCGGCGATGACGCGATCGCAGTCGGCGTTGGGCAGATCGACCTTGTTCAGCACGGTGACCACTTCCAGGTCCTGGTCCACCGCCGTGTAGCAGTTGGCGACCGTCTGCGCCTCGACGCCCTGGGAGGCGTCGACGATCAGCAGCGCCCCCTCGCAAGAGGCGAGCGACCGCGAGACCTCGTACGAGAAGTCGACGTGCCCGGGGGTATCGATCAGGTTGAGCTGATAGGTCTGACCATCGCGCGCATCGAAGCTCAGGGTTATGGCCTGCGACTTGATGGTGATGCCGCGCTCACGCTCGATCGGGTTGTTGTCGAGCACCTGGTCCTGCATCTCGCGCTCTTCGAGACCGTGGCATAGCTGGATGAAGCGATCGGCCAGCGTCGACTTGCCGTGGTCGATGTGCGCGATGATCGAGAAATTGCGGATTCGGGTCTGCTGCATGGGGTCCGACGGCACCGGCTGGGCGCCAAAATAGCCTGCGATTATACGCACAGGCCGGCCTCGCCCGTGCCGGCGCCGCGCACTGCGCCACTACACCGCTGCGCCCAGGGCGCGCGCTACCGGCAGACAGGCCGCGTGGTCGAAATGCACGCTGCACACCGGCCGGTCCGCGCCATCCAGCAGGACCGGCACGGTGTCGCCGTAGCGCGCGCGCAGGGCCGGGTCACGGTCGACATCGAAGCGCGGCAGATCCACGCCCGGGAAGGCCGCGCGCCAAGCATCGGCGAACTCGTCGCAGAGGCCGCAGCCGGGCCGCGTCAGCAGACGCGGACTCACGACTCCGGAATGCGCACCGCGATGAACAGGGGCGAGCCGCGGCGCTGCACCAGGAACGGCACCGAACGTCCGGGCGTCTGGCGCTCGATGACCTCGCGCAGGCGCGTCACCGAATCGATCTCGGTGCCGGCGACGGTGAGGATGATGTCGCCCGAGCGGATGCCCGCCTCGCGGGCCGGGCCGGCCTGCAGCTCCGCCACCCGGACGCCGCCGCCGATGCCGCCCTCCGCCTCGCGTTCCTGACTGCTCAGCGTCTCGACACGCATGCCCAGCAGACCGGTGTCGGTGGGCGGCTCCGGCAGCGGCGAGGCGCCGTCGCGCATGGCGGACTCGTTGAGCTCGCCAACCGAGACGTCCAGCTCCATCCGGTCGCCGTCGCGCAGGAGCACCACCTCGACCTCGCGGCCGGGCTTGGTGGCGCCGACCACCGCCGGCAGCGCGGCGGAGCGCGGAATCGGCTCGCCGTCGAAGCTGAGGATGACATCACCCTCGCGCAGCCCCGCGGACGCCGCCGGACCGTCGGGCAGCACACGCGTGACCAGCGCACCCTGCGGCTTGTCGAGCCCGAAGGACATGGCCAGCTCGCGGGTCACCTCCTGGATGACCACGCCCAGCCAGCCGCGCGCCACGCTGCCCTCGTCGCGGAGCTGCTCGGCGACGCTGATCGCCATGTCGATCGGGATCGCGAAGGAGATGCCCTGATAGCCGCCGGTCTGGCTGTAGATCTGCGAATTGATGCCGACGACCTCGCCGTCCAGGTTGAAGAGCGGTCCGCCGCTGTTGCCCTTGTTGATGGCGACGTCGGTCTGGATGAAGGGCACGTACTGCCCGCTCGCCAGGCTGCGTCCCTTGGCGGACACGATGCCGGCGGTGACCGTCTGCTCGAAGCCGAACGGCGAGCCGATCGCCACGACCCAGTTGCCCACCTTCAGCACCTCGCTGCTGCCCACCTCGACCGGCCGCAGATCGTCCGCGTCCAGCCGGAGCAGGGCCAGGTCCGAGCGCTCGTCGGAGCCGACCAGCTCGGCCTCGAGCTCGCGCCGGTCCGCGAGGCGCACGATGATCTCGTCGGCATCGCGCACCACGTGGTGGTTGGTCAGCACGTAGTCGTCCCAGAGCACGAAGCCCGATCCCAGCGAGCGGGACGGCATGCCGCCGCCCTCGCCCTCGCCGAAGTGGTCGCGGAACCAGTCACCGAAGGGGCTCTCCTCGAGCCCGAACGGCAGCTCGCCCTCGGCGTTGCCGCTCTCGCCACGACTCATCGTGGCGATGTTGACCACCGACGGGCCGGCCTTCTCCGCAACGTGCGAGAAGTCGGGCAGACCGTTGCCCGACGGCTCCGAGGAACACCCTGCCAGCACGAGCAGGAACAGGACGGATGCAAAGCGTGCGATCACGAAACCTCCCGGTTTCCGTAGCGCCGGCCGCCGGCAGCGGCGGGGCAATGCTGCGCCCCGGCGATGCCCCCGCGAGCGGAACGCCCGGCTATTCTTGATTGAGTCTGGGGCAGCTGTCGGCCCCGAAGCGGTCCCGGCGCAACACCATGGGCCGGAACCGGGTGGCGTCGATGGACAGGCTCTTCCAGCGTACCACCAGAAGCCCGGCAGCCAGCCCCGCCACCGCAAACGCGGCGACCAGTGCATCGCCGGCCTGCAGCGTCAGGCGCGCGAAGGCGCCGAGACCGATCATGCCCACCAGCGGCAGCAGATAGACCAGCGCCGATGCGCGCAGCAGCGCATCGCCGGCAATGCCGACGACCACGGCATCGCCCGACTGCAGATCCCGCACCTGCGTATTGACCTCGATGGCGTACTTGCGATGCCGGGCGAGACGACCGAGCAGACCGCCGCCACAGCCGCGGCCTTCCGCGCACGGCTTGCAGTTCCCCATGTTCAGGGCCTGAACGAAGACCTGCCCGTTCTCGACCCGCGTCACGATGGCGCGCTCTTCAATCATCGCCGCCGTCCTCGCCGGTCAGGGCGGGCTCGGGCACGGGGCTCGCCTGAGCGGACGCGCTGTCCTCGGCCGGCGTCAGCTGCAGCCGCTGCGCGATCCATTCCACGGCCGCTACCGGCACCTCGCCGACCACCGTGACCTGATGCCCGTCGATGACCCGCGACATGACGTTGAGCGCCCCCATGTGGGACTTCGCCGGCGCGACATCGGCGGCATCGGAATCGGCGGCGTTGGCGCCGTAGACCGATATGGTGGCCAGTCCGTCCGAGAACAGGAAATGCTCCACCGGGACGCGGTCGTCGGCGCCCTTGCGCACCGAGTGCGAGATCTTCCGGTAGCCGGGCGGCGACTCGCTCACCGACCAGCGCGCCGGCACCCGCAGACGCGGCGACTCATCGGCATGCCGGATGACGCGGTAGTCCTCCGAGGTCGGCGCGCGCTCGAAACGTTCGTCCGGGAATCCGTCGGTGAAGGTGACGTCGGTGAACATCATCTGCTCGATGCGGTTGCCGTCGGCATCGAGCACCACCACGCGCAGCGGCAGGTTGGTCTCGGCATCGAGCCAGTATTCGTAGCCGTAGCGCAGATCGTCCTGCGGCAGCACGCGCACGCCGCGGCACATGCGGCCGGCGATGCGCTCCTCGGCGATGTGCTCGAAGCGGTACTGGTCGCCGAGAGCGGCGATGTTCTCCTGCCGCAGCGAGGGCAGCAGGCTGGCCGCCTGATGCGCGCGGCGGTCGACGGTGATGATCTTCTGCTCGGGCAGGACGCAGATCACCTCGTTGTTGTCGCGGTAGATCTCGCGCGCATCGCCGGTCAGCGAGGTGAGCCGCTCGCGCACCGAGCCGTCGTGATACTCGTGCAGCACGCGCAGGGTCTCCATGCGCGCCTCGCTGCTGTAGACCACGGTGCCGGAATAGGTGGTCTCGCGAACCGCATCGCTCATGCGCACAAGCAACTCGGCGGGGTCGACCCCTTCACCGAACCCGGAGAACGGCACTCCGAGCAGTAGCAGGAGGCCGAGACCGCGACGCATCATCGCGCCTGCGGAGCGCGCATGTCTGCGTTGTGCGCGGCGTAGCGCGCATAGCCCAGCGGGCCGCCGATGCCCTGCGCCGTGCGGTATCCGGCGTACTCGATGTAATAGGTATTGAGAACTTCCTCGCGATCGCCGGCCGGCTGGAAGGCCCGTGCCTGCTGAAGCTGCGAGGATGCCGCGCCTGCCTGCGCGGCGCCGGCGCCGGCCTCCGGCGACGCGCCTTCAGACCGGGCCAGGACCTGGGCGCCGGCAATCGGCTGCACGGCCTCGGGCCCGGTCGTCGATGTGGTGGTCTGGAACATGGCAGGCATCAGGAAAGCCGCCATCGCGATGCTGGCAGCGGCCGCGACGCCGGTGGCGGGAAGCGCCCAGCGGCGCCGCTGGATGCGCCTGGCTCGAGCTTCGGCGATATCGGCAACGCCCGCGCTGATCGGCTGCTCCGCGATGGCGGCGCGAACGCCGTCCAGCAGCGAACCGTGTGCCGGCATCCGGCCCTGACCGCGCATGGCGGTGCCGATACAGTTCCAGCGGGTCGTCGCGTCAGCGGCCCCGGGGTCGTGCTCCAGGGAATCCAGGAGCGCATCGATCTCCTCCGATGCGATCTCGCCGTCGAGCAATGCCGAGAACAACTCGTCGTTTTGCTGCATACCGCCTAGCTTCCTCGCTCAGCACGCGAACGTGCGGATAATGTCAGATATACCATCTTGAAGCGACAAAGTTCCGTGATTTCGCCCAATTTTTTGCCGGGCTGAACGTGACCGATCGGTACCATCATCGGTCAGCCATTGCGCTGCGACGGACGGTCGATGAGCGGGGCCAGCACCTCGTCGACCACCGCGCGGGCCCGGAATATCCGCGACCGCACCGTGCCGATGGGACAGTCCATGGCCTCGGCGATCTCTTCGTAGGATAGCCCCTCGAGCTCGCGCAGCGTGATCGCCTGGCGCAGATCCGGCGGGAGCTGCTCGATGGCGGCCACCACGGCATCCTGGATCTCGCCGGTCAGCAGATGCGCCTCGGGCGTGTCGATGTCGCTCATGTGCTCGGTGTGGCCGTAGAGCTCGGCATCCTGCGCATCGATGTCCTGTGCCTGCGGGCGCCGCTTGCGCGACACCAGCTGGTTCTTCGCGGTGTTGATCGCGATGCGGTACAGCCAGGTGTAGAAGGCCGAATCGCCCTTGAAGTTGGGCAGCGCACGATAGGCCTTGATGAAGGCTTCCTGCGCGACGTCCTGGGCATCGGCCTCGCCGACGAAGCGCGACACCAGCTGGACCACCTTGCTCTGATGGCGGATGACGAGCAGGTCGAAGGCGCGCGGCTGACCCGCCTGCGCCCTGCGCACCAGCTCTTCATCTAATAGCTCTTCACTCATCGCGCGCGGTTCACGGTGCGCGTGAGCCGCGCATCAGCGTGTTACAGGACATGTCAGACTGCACGGCCCAAGCCCCCCGACAGGCTCCGTGCGGGGGTAGAGTGTAGCAACTCGGCCCGAGAGCCCTGCCTGCACGCCGGAACCGACTGAACGCGCGATTGGTGGAGATACCCGACGTACTCATCCTCGGCAGCGGCGCTGCCGGCCTGACCTGTGCCCTGCGGCTCGCGGAAAGCGGGATCCGCAGCACGGTGGTGTCCAAGACCCGGCTGCAATCCGGGGCGACGCTGTGGGCGCAGGGTGGCATATCGGCCGTGCTCGACGCCGCCGATTCGCTGGATGCGCACGTCGCCGATACGCTCGCCGCGGGCGGAGACCTGTGCGCGCCGGATGTGGTCCGGCGCATCGTCGCCCGCGGTCCGGCCTGCATCGACTGGCTGGTGGCGCGCGGCGTGCAGTTCACGCCCGACGATACCGGCGACACCGCACGCCTGCACCTGACCCGGGAGGGCGGGCACTCCTATCGCCGCATCGTCCACGCTGCCGACGCCACCGGCGCTGCCGTCGAAACCACCCTCGCCGATCGCGTCGCCGCCGAGCCCCTCATCAGGGTGCGCGAGAATGCGTTCGCGGTCGATCTCGTTCGCGACGGCGCGCGCGTGATCGGCGCCTACCTCATGGATACCGCAGGCCACGAAGTGGAAGCGGTGTCGGCCTCGGCCGTGGTGCTGGCCACGGGCGGCGCCAACATGGTGTACCTGTATTCCAGCAATCCGAGCGGCGCCAGCGGTGACGGCATCGCCATGGCGTGGCGGGCCGGGTGCACGGTCGCGAACATGGAGTTCATGCAGTTCCACCCGACCTGCCTCTTCCACCCAACCGCGCGCTCGCTGCTGATCAGCGAGGCGCTGCGCGGCGAAGGCGCCGTCCTCCGGCTGCCCGACGGCACCCGCTTCATGCCCCGCTTCGATACCCGCGCCGAGCTCGCCCCGCGCGATGTGGTGGCGCGGGCCATCGACCACGAGATGAAGCGCATCGGCGCCGACCATCTGTGGCTGGACATCTCGCATCGGGAGGCCGACTTCATCCGCGGGCACTTCCCGTCGATCCACGCGCGCTGCGCCGAGCTCGGCATCGACATCACGCGCGAGCCCATTCCGATCGTCCCCGCCGCGCACTACACCTGCGGCGGCGTGCTCGCCGACACCGCCGGCCGCACCGACGTCGACGGCCTCTACGCCATCGGCGAGGTCGCCTGCACCGGCCTGCACGGCGCCAACCGCATGGCATCGAATTCGCTGCTCGAATGCCTGGTCATGGCGGAGGGCGCGGCACAGGCCATCGCTGCCGCCCCGCTCCCCGCCCGACAGCAGGACCTGCCGCCGTGGGACGCCTCGCGCGTGACCGACTCCGACGAGGACGTCGTCATCTCCCACAACTGGCAGGAGCTGCGGCGCTTCATGTGGGACTATGTCGGCATCGTGCGCACCAACAAGCGCCTGTCGCGCGCAGCCCACCGGGTGGCGCTGCTGCAGCGCGAGATCGAGGAGTTCTACGGCAACTTCCACATCAGTCCGGATCTCATCGAACTGCGCAATCTGGTGACGGTGGCCGATCTGATCGTGCGTTCCGCCCGCGCCCGCGACGAGAGCCGCGGCCTGCACTATTCGCTCGACTATCCGGATGCCCATCCGACGCCGCGCTGGAGCCTGCTCGCCCCCGGCAACGGCGATGCCGTCCTGGTGCCACTCGAGGACATGCGACGCGCCGGCTGAGCCCGGTCCGACCGCACGGTACCGGCGCACCGCGCCGTGCACTGCCGCGGCATCGCCGTTGCGGCAACCACCGGATGCGTTGCCGCCCGAAGCAGCACTGACCGCACGATGTCGCGTCCGGTCCGCGTGCCGTGCTACATAGCGGATATCTCCGCGCAATCGCGCGCCCAGCCGGCATTCCGATCCACGCCCTTCGCACCGTGACCCACGCGAACATTCCCTGCCAGCCCCGCGCGCATGACGGAGGAGCGCAGTGAGTGACAGCTGGATCGACCGGATTCCGGCGCTGGCCCGGCTCGAAGCGGAGGACCGCGAGACCCTTCTGGCGGGCAGTCGGGTGATGGCACTTCCCGCCGGCAGCACCGTCTTCGGTGCCGGCAAGCAGCCCCAACACCTGCTGCTGCTCCTCGAGGGCAGCGTGCGGGTCCAGCAGATCGCCGAGAACGGTCGCGAGATCGTCCTGTACCGGGTCCATGCGGGCGAAAGCTGCGTGATGACGGCGGCCTGCCTGCTCGCGGGCGATGCGTACCACGCCGAGGGCATCGCCGAAACCGCGGTCCGCGCCGTGGCCGTCCCGCGCGCGCTGTTCGACGGACTGCTCGGCCGCTCCGCCCTGTTCCGGAGCTTCATCTTCGATACCTACGGCAAGCGGATGACCGATCTCTTCCTGGTGATCGAGGAAATCGCGTTCCGCCGCCTGGATATCCGCCTCGCGCAGCTGCTGCTCCGCATGGCGGACGGAGACGATGCCGTGCACACCACCCACCACCAGCTCGCCACCGAGCTGGGTTCGACGCGGGAGGTGGTCTCGCGCCAGCTCCAGGAATTCCAGCGCCGGGGCTGGGTCGACCTCGGCCGCGCCCGGGTCGCGCTGCTGGCGCCCGAGGCGCTGCGCCGGCTCGCCGATACGCGCTGACGCACCGGCCGCCGGCCCTCGGTGACTTTGTCACCGACACCGCGCCGCCGATCCGGACAATGACGGTCATCGCGGCATGCGCCGCTCGACACACGACAGGAGTCCGTCATGACGCACTATCCGATCGACACCGGAAGCAAGCCCGAGGTCACGCACTTCTTCGACCCGGCCACCAACACCTTCAGCTATGTGGTCAAGGACCCGGACAGCCCGGCCTGCGCCATCATCGACTCGGTCCTGGACTTCGACTACGCCTCCGGCCGCACCAGCTACGAGCACGCCGACGCCATCATCCGGCACGTGCGCGAGAACGGGCTGGAGGTCCAGTGGTTGATCGAGACCCATGTCCACGCCGACCACCTCTCGGCAGCGCCGTACATCCAGCAGGCGGTCGGCGGCAAGCTCGGCATCGGCGAACACATCACTACCGTCCAGGAGACCTTCGGCAAGGTCTTCAACGCCGGCACCGAGTTCCGGCGCGACGGCAGCCAGTTCGACCGGCTGTTCGGTGACGGCGACCGCTACCGCATCGGCAACCTGCCGGCGGTGGCGATCCATACGCCGGGACACACGCCGGCCTGCATGTCGCACGTGATCGGCGATGCCGCCTTCGTCGGCGACACCCTCTTCATGCCGGATGCCGGGACCGCGCGCGCCGACTTTCCCGGCGGGGACGCCGCCGTGCTCTTCGATTCGATCCAGAAGCTGCTGAGCCTGCCCGACGAGGTCCGCATCTTCATGTGCCACGACTACGGCCCGGGCGGCCGTGAGATCGCCTTCGAGACCACCGTCGCAGAGGAGCGGGCGCGCAATGTCCACGTCGGCGCCGGCCGCGACCGTGACGCCTTCGTGAGGATGCGCACCGAGCGCGACGCCACGCTGGCCATGCCGAAGCTCATCCTGCCCTCGCTGCAGGTGAACATGCGCGCGGGCGCGCTGCCGGCGGCCGAGGACAACGGCACGCGCTACCTCCGCATCCCGCTGGATGCCTTCTGAGCCAAAGCCGGGCGGTGCCCACGCATCGCCCGGCAGCGGCGTATCGCGGACGGACCGCCCCCGCTCAGTCGCACACCGGCGCGCTCTGCTCCGACGGCGCCGCGAGACCACCACGGGATTCGGGCCAGGCCTGCGGCACGATGCGGATGTCGTCCTCGGAATAGCCCATCGCGACCATGCGCGCGATGCCGTCCGCCAGCTGTGCATCCGCCATGTCCGGCTCGCGGTGCATCAGCCAGGCGTAGTCGCGCCGCGTGCGCGCGATGATGGTGCTCTCGTAGTCCGCGCCGACCCAGGACACGATGAACTCCGCCCGGAACGGCCAGATAAAGGACATGCCCCATTCCGCACCAGTGCCCTCCGGATCGGGATAGCCGGTCGGCCTCTTGATCTCCAGATCACCATCGAAACCGCCATCACGGAACCGGAAGACGGTCTCCATGCGGCCATCGTCGCAATGCCGGTAGCGCTCGACCGCGTTGTAGGCCTCGCGCTCGGGCGGCAGGGGCACGTGCGCGATGACGTACCAGTCGCCGGCGAACCGGTCCAGGTCGACGGTGTCGGCGCGCGGCAGCGGTGGCACGCCCTCCGGGGCAGTGGCGCAGCCGACCACGAGCATCGCGGTCAGGAGCGCGGCAGCGCGGGCAGGCTGGTTCATGCGTCACCCCGGGGGTCGTTGTCGTCGTGATCGGTCGTGGCCAGCCGCGCGCGCAGGCAGCGGATGGCCTCGCGGGAGGCTTCGTCACCGAACAGCACGCGGCTGGCGCGCTGCCCCCCGATGCGGAAGCGCAGGACCGGGACCGGCCCGGTGACGACGCTCGATGGCGCAAGCTCGGCCGCATGCAGCGTGCCGTCACCAAAGGACGCCTGCCAGACGCCGTCGCCGCGCCACAGGAGGCGCTGGACGGCACGGCGTCCGAAGCCGAGCGCCGGATGCCGGCGCGTGTACAGCCAGGATGCGCCGACCAGAAGGCCCGCGACCGCCATCCCGGGGCCATCGGGCATGGCCGCGAGCAGGATCACGAGCGCGAGCGCGTGGGTCAGGCTCAGAGCCATCAACCCGCGCAGACTCGGCTTCAGCGCGATGTCAACGGTAGCGTCGTAACTGCTCGACGAGGTCACGCGTCGCCCCCTCCGGCGGTTCTCGGTAGCCCATCAGCCAGGACCAGATGTCGGGATCCTCGCACGCCAGCAGCGCGTCGAAGGCCGCGCGCTCACTGTCCGGCGCGTTCGCGTAGCAGGCCTCCGCCCAGCGCGTCAGGACCAGATCCAGCTCCTTCATGCCGCGCCGCAGGCGCCAGCGCAAGCCCCGTGGCAGTTCCGTCTCGCTCATCGCGGCAGTATAGCGGTGCGCTCGCGCCCACCGGTGCGCCTGTCCCGGATCAGAACAGGATCACCTGGCGCACGGCTTCCGCCCGGGCGAGCCGGTCGAACGCGGCGTTGATATCGTCGAGCGACAACCGATGGGTGAGCAGCCGATCGACGGGCAGGCGGCCGGCACGATACAGATCGAGGAAGCGCGGCACGTCTCGCGAGACCACCGCCGAGCCCATGTAGCTGCCCGCCAGCGTACGCTCCTCGGCGACCAGGCTGACGGCGGGGATGCTGAGCATGCGCTGCGGATGCGGCAGGCCCACGGTGACCGTCATGCCGCCACGAGCAGTCGCGAAGTAGGCCTGTTCGAGCACCTTCTCGCTGCCCACTGTCTCCAGTGCGCGCCGCGCGCCACCGCCGGTGATCGCGCGGATTCGCTCGACGACATCGTCTTCGCCGGCATCGATGGTGTGGCTCGCGCCCAGCGCGGCGGCCAGCTCGCGCTTGTCGCCCACCGGATCGACCGCCACCACCGGCCAGGCGCCGGCCGCCACCGCACCGAGCAGCGCCGCCAGCCCCACGCCCCCCATGCCGAAGACCACCACCGATTCCCCGGGGCGCACGCCGGCCGTGTTCACGGCCGCGCCGACCCCGGTCATCACTGCGCAGCCGAACAGCGCCGCGATCTCCACCGGCAGCTCCGGGTCCACCCGCACCGCGGAACGGGTGGACACCACGGTGCGCTCGGCAAAGGCCGAGACACCGAGATGGTGCTGACATTCCCGTCCATCGGCATCGCGCCAGCGCCGCGCGCCGGAGAGCAGCGTGCCGGCCGCGTTGGCGGCCGCACCCGGCGCGCACAGGACGGGCCGCCCCTCGGCACAGAAGGCACAGCGCCCGCACGAGGGCACGAAGGAGAACACCACGCGATCCCCCGGCGCGAAATCGGTCACGCCGGCGCCCACTGCTTCGACATCACCCGCGGCCTCGTGCCCCAGCACCATGGGCAGGGGTCGTGGCCGCGAGCCGTTCACCACCGACAGATCGGAATGGCAGACGCCGGCGGCGCGCACGCGCACCAGCATCTCGTCCGGGCCGGGCGGCTCCAGCTGCAGCGGCTCGATGCGCAACGGCCGCGAATCGGCATACGGCGTCGACGCTCCCATCTCCCGCAGCACTGCCCCTCGCGTATCAATCATGTCGCGCCCTCCGTCTGAATCGCCTCCAGAGCGGCCCGGATCGGGTCCGGAATGGACTGCGCCCTGCGCTCCGCACGATCCACGAACACGTGCACGAAGCTGCCCTGCGCAGCCGCCGTCGCACCCCCCTCGGCGAACAGCCCGATGCCGTAGTGCACGCTGCTGCGGCCGAGGCGCGTGACGCGCAGGCCCGCGACCACGGTGTCCGGAAAGGCCAGCGGGGCCGAGAAGTCACACTGCGACGCCACGCACAGGCCGATCACCGGCCCGTGATGGATGTCGAGGCCGCCCTCCCGGATCAGGTAGGTGTTGATGACCGTGTCGAAGAAGCTGTAGTACTCGACGTTGTTGACGTGCCCGTAGACGTCGTTGTCCTTCCAGCGCGTTGGAATGGACAGCCGGTGCGGGTAGTCGGTCAGCTGTGTGACGCTTTCCAAGCGGGTCTCCTCGGATCTCGTGGGTACGATCAACTGGCAATGCTAGTGGTGTCGGTGCCGGTGATGCACGTCCGGCCCCGTCGCCGGCGCGATCAGTCACCGATGCGCCGCCGCAGCGCCGGATAGCAAGCGCCCAGCGTTGCGGCGCGCAGCACGACATAGCCGATGAAGGCGATCCAGAGGCCGTCGTTGCCGTGCGCGATCGAGAGCGGCCAGGCGAGCAGCAGGAAACCCGTCACCGACACCGCCGATGCGTTGCGCATGGCGCGGGTGCGACTGCTGCCGATGAATATTCCGTCGAGCTGGAAGGCGCCGACCGACAGCAGCACGTAGCACGCGGTGTGCGGCAGATAGCGCACGGCCGTCTCGACGGTGTCCGGAATGGCGGTGAGCAGACCGACGATGGTCGCGCCGCCGAACGCGACCGCCAGCGCGAGTAGCAGCGCGGTCGCCGCCGCCAGGCGGGTGGACCGCACCACCGCTGCCGCGAAGAGGGCCGGGTCGCGGCGACCGACGGCGCGCCCCACCAGGGGCTCCACCGCGTGCGCATACCCGTCCAGGAAGAAGGCGCTGAACGCGATGAGCTGAAGAAGGATGTGATTCGCCGCCAGCACGTGATCGCCGAACACCGCGCCCTGATTGGTGAACCACGCGAAGGCGAACAGCATCAGCAGCGTGCGGACCATGATGTCGGTGTTGGCGCCGAGCGTGCGCAGCCACCGACCTCGATCGCGCAGGCGCGCGACCGGCAGGAGCGGTTCGCTGTCGCCGTGCCGCGTACGCAGCACTCGCCACGCCAGCACGGCGGCAAGCCCCAGCGCCAGCCACTCGGCCAGCGCCGTTCCGACCGCGATGCCTTCGGCACCCCAGCCCAGCACACCGGCAAAGAGGCCGTCGAGTGCGATGTTGAGCCCGTTCATCGCGACCTGGATGGCCAGAATGTGGCCGGTGCGGCCGAGCCCGATGAACAGCCCCATGAGGGCGTAGACCGCCAGAGCCGCGGGAGCGCCCCATATCCGCAGGAGGAAGTAGCGGCGCGCGATTGCCTCGACCTCGGCGCTGGCGCCGAACAGCTGCATCGCCGCCGCCACCAGAACGGCCTGCAGCGCGATCAGGACCGCGCCGATGCCCACTCCCAGCCCCAGCGCGCGCAGCACCGCCGCGCGCACCTCGGCCTCGTCGCCCTGCCCGTCCGCCTGCGCGACGAATCCGGTCGTGCCCATCCGCAGAAAGCCGAAGGCCCAGTACGCGAAGCTGAAGAGCAGCGCCCCGAGCGCGATCGCGCCCAGCTCGGCCGCGCTGCCGGCGTTGCCGATGACCGCGGTGTCGACCAGGCCGAGCAGCGGCGTGCTGCAGTTGGCCAGCATGATCGGCCACGCCAGCCGCAGCAGGTCGCGGTGCCGCGGCAGCGTCCGGTCGGCATCGCTCAATTGGCCGGCGACCCGGCACCGACCGTTGGCCGGAAACCGTCTGTGCGGGGATGACGGGGATGCCCCCGGTTGCTACCGTGCAGCCGGGTGGCGCGTGCACGGTGAGGGAGGCCGGCACCCGCGCCCTTCCACAGACAGCGCAAGGGGGAGACCGTGGGCATCATCTCGTGGATCGTGCTCGGACTGATCGCCGGTATTCTGGCGAAATGGATCATGCCGGGCCGGGATCCCGGCGGCATTGTCGTCACCATTCTCATCGGCGTCGCCGGCGCCTTCGTCGGTGGCTATGTCGGGTCGCTGGTCGGTCTCGGCACGACCGGCGGCCTGAGCCTGGGGAGCATCGTCACCGCCGTCGTCGGCGCCCTGATCCTGCTCTTCGCCTATCGACTGATCGCCGGCAAATCCGGCAAGTGACGGCACGGCCGCGCCTGATCCAGCGGATCCGGGCGCGGCCGTCATGGCGCCGCCGCGGCAGCGCCGGCGTCAGGTACGACGCTCGACCAGCATCTTCTTGGTCTCGGCGATGGCCTTGGCCGGATTGAGCCCCTTCGGGCAGGTCTTGGCGCAGTTCATGATGGTGTGGCAGCGATACAGCTTGAACGGGTCCTCGAGCGCGTCCAGGCGGTCGCCGGTGGCCTCGTCGCGCGAATCGGCCAGCCAGCGGTAGGCCTGCAGCAGGATGGCCGGTCCCAGGTAGCGATCGCCGTTCCACCAGTAGCTGGGGCACGCCGTCGAGCAGCACGCGCAGAGAATGCACTCGTAGAGTCCGTCGAGCTCGGCACGGTCCTCCTTGGACTGCAGGCGCTCGCGCGTGGGCGCGGGCGTGTCGGTCTTGAGCCAGGGCTCGATGGATTCGTACTGCGCGTAGAAGTGCGACAGATCCGGCACCAGATCCTTGATGACCGGCATGTGCGGCAGCGGATAGACCGCCACGTCGCCCTTGATCTCGTCGTGTCCCTTGAGGCACGCGAGCGTGTTGGTGCCGTCGATGTTCATCGCGCAGCTGCCGCAGATCCCTTCGCGGCACGAGCGGCGGAAGGTCAGCGTCGGGTCGATCTCGTTCTTGATCTTGATCAGCGCGTCGAGAACCATCGGACCGCAACTGTCCGCATCGACCTCGTAGGTATCGACGCGGGGATTGTCCCCGCCGTCCGGGTCGTAGCGGTAGATCTTGTAGATGTGCTTGTTGGTCGCCTTCGACGGGAAGTACTTGCCGGGCTGCGGCCGCGAGCCCTTGGGAAGCGTTAGCTGGGCCATCGTGCTTGCTCCTGGTGATTCAGTAGACGCGCTTCTGCGGTGCGATGACGTCGATCTCGTCGTCGATCGTGTACATGTGCACCGAGCGGTAGTCGATCTGCGTTTCCGTGTCGCTGGTGCGCCAGCAGAGGCTGTGCTTCATCCACTGGTCGTCGTCCCGATCCGGGAAGTCCTCGCGGGCGTGGGCGCCGCGCGATTCCTGGCGGTTCTGCGCGCTGGCCAGCGTGGTGAGCGCGCAGCCGAGCAGATTGTCGAGCTCGAGGGTCTCGACCAGATCGGAGTTCCAGACCAGGGAGCGATCGGACACGGCGATGTCGCTGAAGGTGCCGGCCGTGGCGGTCAGCTTCTTCATGCCCTCGTCCAGCGACTCGCCGGTGCGGAACACCGCGGCGTGGTCCTGCATGACCTTCTGCATCTCGGCGCGGACCTCGGCGGTGCTGCGACTGCCCTGGGCGTTGCGGAGCCCGTCGAAGCGGTCGAGGATCTTCTCCTCGGAGGCCGGCGAGATCGGCTTGTGCGCCTGGTTGGGCGTCATGGTCTCGGCACAGCGCTGCGCCACCGAGCGGCCGAACACCACCAGGTCGAGCAGCGAGTTGGAACCCAGGCGGTTGGCGCCGTGCACCGACACGCACGCGGCCTCGCCGGCCGCCATCAGGCCGGGGACGACCTTGTTCTCGTCGCCGTCCGCCGAGGTGACCACCTCGCCGGTGTAGAGCGTCGGGATGCCGCCCATGTTGTAGTGCACCGTGGGCAGCACCGGGATCGGCGCCTTGGTGGCGTCGACGCCGGAGAAGATCTGCGCGGTCTCGGTGATGCCCGGCAGCCGCTCGTGCAGCACTTCCGGCCCGAGGTGCTCGAGGTGCAGGAAGATGTGGTCCTTGTTGGGACCGACACCGCGCCCTTCGCGGATCTCGATGGTCATCGAGCGTGAAACGACGTCGCGCGACGCGAGATCCTTGCGGCTGGGCGCGTAGCGCTCCATGAAGCGCTCGCCCTCGGAGTTGGTCAGATAGCCGCCCTCGCCGCGCGCGCCCTCGGTGATCAGGCAGCCGGCGCCGTAGATGCCGGTGGGGTGGAACTGGACGAACTCCATGTCCTGCATGGGCAGGCCGGCGCGCAGCACCATGCCGTTGCCGTCGCCGGTGCAGGTGTGCGCGGAGGTCGCGGAGAAGTAGGCGCGGCCATAGCCGCCGGTGGCCAGGATGACACGGTGCGCCCGGAAGCGGTGCAGCGTGCCGTTGGCCAGGTCCCAGGCGATGACGCCGCGGCAGGCGCCGTCGTCGTCCATGATCAGGTCGAGGGCGAAGAACTCGACGAAGAACTGCGCGCGGCACTTCAGGCTCTGCTGGTACATCGCGTGCAGCATGGCGTGACCGGTACGGTCGGCCGCCGCGCAGGTGCGCTGGGCGGTGCCCTCGCCATAGTGGGTGGTCATGCCGCCGAAGGGGCGCTGGTAGATCTTGCCCTCGTCGGTGCGCGAGAAAGGCACGCCCCAGTGCTCCAGCTCGACCACCGCCGGGATGGCCTCGCGGCACATGTACTGCACGGCATCCTGGTCGCCGAGCCAGTCGGAGCCCTTGATGGTGTCGTACATGTGCCAGCGCCAGTCATCGTCGCCCATGTTGGCGAGCGCGGCCGAGATGCCGCCCTGCGCGGCGACGGTGTGCGAGCGCGTGGGGAAGACCTTGGTGATGTTGGCGGTCTTGAAACCGGCCTCGGCCAGACCGACCGTGGCGCGCAGACCGGCGCCGCCGGCACCGACAACGACCACGTCGTACTCGTGATGGATCAGCTCGTAGGCAGCCATGCAATCGAACTCCTGCGATGCCGGCGCTCAGGCGCCGAGCGAGATTTTCAGAACGGCGACGATGCCCAGCACGCCGGCCAGCACCAGGCCGAAGCGCGACACCACCAGCAGCGCGAACTTCGCGCCCTCGTGCCCGACGTAGTCCTCGATCACCACCTGCATGCCGAGGATGGCGTGGTGAAAGAGCGTCGCGAGCAGGACGACGAGCAGCGCGGTATTCAGCGGATGCGCCACCCAGGCGCGCACCGCGATGTACTCGCTGCCCGCCAGGGACGCGAGGCTGAACAGCAGCCAGAGCATCAGCGGCGCCATGGCGATGGCGGAAATGCGCTGGATGTACCAGTGGTGCGTGCCTTCCTTGGCCGCGCCGAGGCCGCGGGCCTCGGAAAGGGGGGATCGCAGACTCATGTTTCCGGCTCCTTCAGCGGCTCAGATCAGCACCACCAGCCAGACCAGCGCGGTCAGCGCCAGCGATCCGGCAATGACGGCATAGCCCGTGCGGTAGACGGTGGGAAGGTCGAAGCCGCGCCCCGTGTCCCACACCAGATGGCGCAGTCCGTTGCACAGGTGGTAGGCAAGCGTCCAGCTCCATCCGAACATCAGGATCAGTCCGTACCAGGCGCCGGCGTGCCCCATGAAGGCAGCGTGCGCATCGGGCCCGGCCGCGATGCAGAGCAGCCACACGACGAGGCCCAGCGCGCCGGCGACGTTGATCATGCCGGTCAGACGGTGGGTGATCGACAGCATCGACGTGAGCTGCGGGCGGTAGTACGGACCGATCATGAACGGCGAAAGCGGCCGCTGCGGAGACGGTTTAGCGCTCATGGTGCCTCTCGAAGTATCTTGTTCTGAGAATGTCGCGCTGCATCAGAAGTCGATGCAACGCCCCTTCTTTTCCCAGTCGCCGTAGCGCGTCGGTTCGGGCCCGCGTCGGCCGCCGATCTCCCGGGGACGCGCATTATCGCCGCTTTCGGGATTCGAGGTCGCCGCGTTGTCATCTGCCGGCTGCTTTTCGGCCCCGGAAGGCGGAAAGTCGGTATCGTGTCGCTGATCGTGGTTGCTCATAGCGCCCGGCATGTTCGTACAAAAGCTGCAGTGCAGCAATGGATGTTGAGTCAGAAATGCATTCGACGATGGTCGCGAGTCCGCCGCCGCACGGCGCCCTGATCCGCGTGGCGGGCGCCGACGCCGAGAGCTTCCTGCAGGGACAGCTGAGCCACGACATGCGCGCGCTGGGCGCCGGTCGCGCCACGCTCAGCAGCCTCAACGGCCCCAAGGGGCGCGTGCTGGCGACCCTGGTCGTGCTCCGCCTAGGCGACGAAGTCGGGCTGCTGCTGGCGCCGGACATCGCCGAGGCGATGCTCAAGCGCCTGCGCATGTTCGTGCTGCGGTCGAAGGTCACGCTGACCCTCGACGAGGCGTCCGTGGGCGGTCTGGTCGCCACCGGAGATGCCGGGCAGGAGGCGGACTGGGGCATCACGCGCGACGGCGAAGACTGGCGCATCCGCGCGCCCGGACATCCGGCGCGATGGTGGGTGATGGGTACCGCGGGCCACGGTGTGGAAACCACCGATCCCGACGCCTTCGCGGCGGCCGACATCGCCGCGGGGCTGCCGTGCATCGGCGCCGCCCAGACCGAGGCCCATGTCGCGCAGCACATCGGCCTCCAGCACTTCGGCGCGCTGGCCTTCGACAAGGGCTGCTTCACCGGCCAGGAAGTCATCGCGCGCCTGCACTTCCGCGGTGGCGTCAACCGCGTGCCGGTCCGCCTGCGCGGCCCCGGCGCGGCACCCGACCCCGGCAGCACCCTGCGCAATGCCGATGGCAAGGCGATGGCCGAGGTGGTGAACAGCGTCGCGACCGCGGACGGCTGCGAGGTACTCGCGGTGTGGCGCGGCACCGAGCCCCCCGACACCGCGCCCGCCGTCGAGCAGGCATTCGCGGTGCTGCCCTTCGCGCGCTGATACCCCAAGGGCGCCCGGAGACGCGAGCCCGGTGACCGCGGCGACCACTCGCACCAGGTGCCGTCCGGCGCTATGCCTCGGGGTGCATCCGCGGGCGGGCCGGAGGACGCGAATGTCCGGTGAACACTACCCCGGCGAGTGCCGGGCCATGGATGGCCCGGCAGGAGGTTCTCACGGGCAGTGGCGTCACGCCACGGAGGACTACTGCTCGGGGCGCATCTGGGGGAACAGCAGGACATCCCGAATCGACGCCGAATCGGTCAGGAACATCGCCAGCCGGTCGATGCCGATGCCGGCGCCGGCGGTCGGCGGCATGCCGTATTCGAGGGCGCGGATGTAGTCGGCGTCGTAGACCATGGCCTCGTCGTCGCCGGCATCGCGGGCCTCGACCTGAGCGCGGAAGCGCTCCGCCTGGTCGTCGGGATCGTTGAGCTCGGAGAAGCCATTGGCGACCTCGCGCCCGGCAAGGAAGAACTCGAAGCGGTCGGTGACGTCGGGGTTGTCGTCGTTGCGCCGCGCCAGCGGCGACACTTCCGCCGGGTACTCGGTGATGAAGGCCGGCCCGTCGAGCTTGTGCTCCACCGTCTTCTCGAAGAGCTCGGTGAGCAGCTTGCCCGGCCCGTAGCCGGGCTGCACGTCGCCGCCCGCGGTGCGCGCGGCCTCGGCGAGCCGCTCGCGATCATCGAGCACCGCGGCGTCGAGCCCCGGATTGTGGGCCAGCACGGCTTCACGCATGGTCTGGCGCAGGAAGGGCTGCGCCAGGTCATAGTCGGTGTCCTGGTAGCGGATCGTCGTGCCACCGGTCACGGCCAGGGCCGCGTCGCGCACGTAGTCCTCGATGCGGCTCATGAGATCGCGGTAGTCGCTGTGCGACTGGTAGAACTCCAGCATCGTGAACTCGGGGTTGTGCCGCGTCGACAGCCCCTCGTTGCGGAAGTTGCGGTTGATCTCGTAGACCCGCTCGAAGCCGCCCACCACCAGTCGCTTGAGATACAGCTCGGGGGCGATGCGCAGATACATGTCACGATCGAGCGCGTGGTAGTGCGTGATGAAGGGTCTGGCGCTGGCGCCGCCCGGAATCGGCTGCAGCATCGGGGTCTCGACCTCGATGAAGCCGAGTGCGTCGAAGAAGTCCCGGGTGAAGCGCAGCAGCCGGGCGCGGCGCCGGAAGGTCTCGCGGGCATCGCGGTTGACGATGAGATCGACATAGCGCTGGCGGTAGCGCTGCTCGACGTCGGTGAGCCCCGCCCACTTCTCGGGCAGCGGACGCAGCGACTTGGTGAGCAGGCGCACTGCTTCGGCCTTGATGCTGAGCTCGCCGGCGCGGGTGCGGAACATGGTGCCGGTGACGCCGACGATATCGCCGATGTCCCAGCCCTTGAAGGCCTTGTAGACGTCCTCGCCGAGCACGTCGCGCTGCAGGAAGGCCTGCAGCCGCCCCTCGGCATCCTGCACACCGATGAAGCTGGCCTTGCCCATGACCCGCTTCGCCACGATGCGACCGGCGATGCTGTGCCGCCGCTCTGCCGCCTCCAGCGCTTCGGCGTCGAGCTCGCCGTAGAGGCCGTGCAGCACATCGGTGGAGGCATCGGGCCGGAAGTCGTTGGGATAGGCGTTGCCCGCCTCGCGCAGTGCGCCCAGCTTCTCGCGGCGCTGCGCGATGACGAAGTTCTCGTCGCTGTGTTGATCGGCCATGGTCAGAGCCCCTGCTTGAGGCTGGCTTCGATGAAGGGATCGAGATGCCCGTTGAGCACCTTCTGGGTGTCGGCGATCTCGACGCCGGTGCGCAGATCCTTGATGCGCGACTGGTCGAGCACGTAGGAGCGGATCTGGTTGCCCCAGCCGATGTCGCTCTTGCTGTCCTCGACCGCCTGCTTCTCGGCCTCGCGCTTGGACAGCTCCAGCTCGTACAACCGCGCGCGCAGCATCTTCATGGCCTGGTCGCGGTTCTTGTGCTGGCTGCGTTCGTTCTGGCAAGCCACCACCACGCCGGACGGCGTGTGCGTGATGCGCACCGCCGAATCGGTCTTGTTGACGTGCTGGCCGCCCGCACCCGAGGAGCGGTAGGTGTCGACGCGCAGATCGGCCGGATTGATCTCGATCTCGAAGCTGTCGTCCACCTCCGGCGACACGAACACGGCCGCGAACGAGGTATGCCGGCGCGCGCCCGAATCGAAGGGCGACTTGCGCACCAGCCGGTGCACGCCGGTCTCGGTGCGCAGCCAGCCGAAGGCATAGTCGCCGCGCACCATCAGCGTGGCGGACTTGATGCCCGCGACATCGCCGGCCGAGCATTCCAGCAGCTCGTGCTCGAAGGCGTGCTCGTCGCACCAGCGCAGGTACATGCGGAGCAGCATCTCCGCCCAGTCCTGGGCCTCGGTGCCACCTGAACCGGCCTGGATATCGACGAAGGCGTTGGCGGCATCCATGTCGCCCGAGAACATGCGCTGGAACTCCAGCTTCTCCGCCATGCCGGCGAAGCGGGTGCAGTCCTTCTCGATCTCGGCGATGGTCGCGGCGTCGCCTTCCTCGGCCGCCATGTCGAGCAGGTCGAGGGCATCGCGCAGACCGTTGGTGGCTTCGTCGAGCGGCTCGACGGCGTCGATCAGGCGCGCGCGCTCTCGCCCGAGCGCCTGCGCCTGCTCGGGGTTGTTCCAGATCTCGGGATTCTCGAGCTCGCCGTCGATCTCGGCGACGCGGTCACGCTTCTCAGCGTAGTCAAAGATAGCCCCGCAGCGCGTCGAAACGCGCCTGCAGGGCCGTAATCTCTTGCTTGATCTGGTGGGCTTCCATCGGGACGGGGCATTCGCTTGAATTGCGGGGTCGCGCAGTGTACGCAAGCAGCCGGCGTCGCGCAGCGCCGGGACGCCGCGACACAAGCGCGGCGGGCGCTGATATAGTCTGCGGGACGCGTCGTCGACGGCCACGCGCACCAAAAGATCAGGGGAGAGTTCATGTTCAATCGATTCCGCACGGCGCTTGCTGTGATCGCCGGATTCGGCCTCGTCCTGCCGGCCTCCGCCCAGCTCCAGGACAACCGCTACTACGTCGCACCCGCCTTCTCCTATTCCGTCGCGGACGGGGACCGCATGACGGATGACGGCATCGGCGGTCAGATCAGCTTCGGCAAGCGCGTCACCAGCAACATGACGGCCGAGCTCACCGGCTTCTACAGCAGCTACGACGCCGCCTTCGCCGACGGCTCAGGCGAGCTGAAGGGCGTCGGCCTGGCGCTGAACATGTTCCTGGTGACCGACCGCCCGGGCTTCTACATCCGCAGCGCGCTTCACTACGGTGCCTCCGAGGACCTGCCCTGCACGACGCCGGCGGACCTCGACGGCTGCAAGCACAACTACGACAGCGTGGTCTTCGACTTCGGCGCCGGCGCGCTGATCCGGCCGCAGTTCCTGTCGTTCCTCGGCGAGGGCACCGCCATCCGCACCGAGGCGGTCTACCGCATGGACTCGCACGAGGAGAGCACCGCGGGCCGCGGCGGCGACGATGCCTTCTACGACGGCGTCTTCACGGTCGGCCTGCAGATCCCGATCGGCTCGATCTACGAAGAACCCGAAGAGGAGCCGGAACCCCAGGTCGTGGCGGCCGACGAGCCGACCTGCGCCGAATACCCCAACCTGCCGGACGATGTCCCGGTGGGCGACGACGGCTGCCCCTTCGATGACGACGCCGATACCGTCGCCAACTTCGAGGACGAGTGCCCGGGCACGCCCGCCGGCACCGCCGTCGACGCGGTGGGCTGCGCACTGCCGCTCTCCGAGTGCCGTCCGCCGTTCCCGGGCGAATCCGCCGATGCGCGCGGCTGTGCCGACGGGGACACGGTCGTGCTGCGCGGCGTCACCTTCGAGTTCGACAGCACACGCATCACGCCCAATGCACGCGTGATCCTCGACGAGGTTGCCGACACCCTGCTGGCCGCGCCCGGCCTGGTGATCGAGATCGGCGGCCACACCGACAGTCGCGGCTCGGACAGCTACAACCAGACGCTGTCGCGCGAGCGTGCCGATTCCGTGATCGCCTATCTGAGCGACCGCGGTGTCGCGGCCGACCAGCTGGAGGCCGAGGGCTACGGCGAGACCCAGCCGATCGCCTCCAACGACACCGAGGACGGCCGCGAGCTGAACCGGCGCGTGGAGCTGAAGATCCTGGAGACGCGCGACCTCTAGGGCGCTCCCGCCTCGGACGGACGACGTCCAGGGCCCCGGCAGACACTGCCGGGGCCCTTTCTGATTGGGTCCAGCCACACACACCCCGTCCCTTGCCTTCCGGCAGGGCTGCGCGCAGGCTGACGCGGTGACCGAGCAACCACCGGAACCTATCATCCAGACCGTCGCCGAGGCCGTGCGGGCGCAGAGCGCCCGACGCATCGCGATCTTCGCCGCCCCCGGCACGGACGAAGCGCCGCCCGAATGGCTGCCCGTCGACGCGATGCGCGTATCGGCCTGCGCGGATCTGCAGGCAGGGCGGCCGGATGGCGCGCGCGTGGATCTCGCCCTCCTGACACCCGACTGGCTGCGTCAGGCCGCGGATGCCGGCAACCTCGAGCGCGAGCTGGCCGCGCTGCGCGACCTCTACGCGGGCGCGGTGCTGGCAGTCGCCGAGCAGGATGCGCCGCTCAGTGACGCCGGGTGGCGGGCGCTCGGCTTCACGACGCACCGGCGCGACGCGCGCACCGGCACCGCGCTGCAGGGTTTCAACCTCTATGACTACAAGCAGCGCCCGGACTGGCTGAACGCGCGGAACTGGGCGAACCCGGAGCTCTGGGACGTCTACCGCTGGTAGCGCACGGCGCGCGCCGGAGCGTCAGCGAGCTCCCGCAACGGCCCCAGGGATCATCGGCACCAGACGACGCTCGATCAGCCCGCGGAGGGCCTCGCGGTCCCGCTGGTGCGGACTGTCCACGATGAGCAGCGACAGCGTCATCCGGCAGGCGACTTCGGCGATCTCGGCCTCGTCATCCGGATCGAGCCGCGCCGGCGCGAAGACGTGGGCGGTGACGTGCCGCACGAGCTCCCAGTTCTGCGGCGCGCCGAGCGCATCCTCGCTCACGAACGACGCCAGATCGGGCCGGGTGATGACCGCGAGTGACGGCTCCTTGGGCAGTTCCTCGAGACAGAAGAGGATCGATTCCACGAAGCGATCAGCGATCGAATCGAAGGCACTGACGTGCGCGATCAGGCGCTGTGCCAGCAGCATCGAGGACTGGTAGAGCGCCGCCTGCAGCAGCTCGTGGCGGTTCGCGAAGTAGCTGTAGACCGTCGGGCGCGTGACGCCGGCTTCCTTGGCGATGTCGTTGAGGTTGGTCTTCTCCACCCCCCACTTCTTCACGCAGCGGATGGCCGCTTCGAGAATCCCCTGCCGCGTCGGATTGTCCGTTTCCGGAACCGGCAACGGGATGGTCGATTCTCGCGACGACGACATGATGCTCCTCCGGTGTCTCCCGTCATGGGCCCGCGGCGGCGCGCGCCCGCGACTCGCCCGGCACTTCCGCGCCGGCACGTATCGGCTTTACATCCTACGCGGAAGTGTCTAGTCGTTGCCAGCCCGTGGTCGCCGCGGCGCTCCCCCGCGCCGCCGGCCGTTCAGCGCGAACGCGAGAAGACGCTGGTGACCTTGATCATGCCGTTGATGCCGCGCACGACCATGTCCGGCACCACGATCGGCCGGCTCAGCATGGAGCCCGCCATCTTCTTGTACTTCTCGGTGTACGGCGGAAACATCATGTCGGGATCGCCGACCGGCGGTCCCTCCTCGATGATCGAGCGCTGATTGCTGGTCTCCAGGAAGGTGTAGTGCCCGCCAATGCGCCCGATGCCGCTGGCATTGACGCCGCCGAAGGGCAGATTGGCATTGGTGCCGGACTGGATCATGTTGTGGTTGACCACGGTGCTGCCCGAGGTGGTGCGCGCCAGGAACCAGTCGATGGCCTCGCGATCCTCCGCGAAGATGTACAGCGCCAGCGGCTTGGGCCGGCGCCGGATGGTGGCCAGCACCTCCTCGCGTTCGCGCCAGGGCACCACGGCGATGGCCGGGCCGAAGATCTCCTCCTGCATGATGCGCATGTCCTCGGTCACGCCGGTCACGACGCAGGGCGCCATGTAGCGCTCGGCGGCCTCCCGCTCGCCGCCGCAGGCCAGCTTCGCGCCCTTGTCGACGGCATCATCGATGAGCCCTGTGACCCGCTCGAAGTGACGGTCATTGATGATGCGCGGGTACTCCGGGTTGCTCTTGAACCCGCGATCACCGGGGTTGTACATGTCGGCCATCGCGCGCGACAGCGCCTCGACGAAGCGGTCATGGACGGATTCGTGCACCAGCGCATAGTCCGGCGCGATGCACACCTGCCCGGCATTGCTCAGGCGCCCCCATGCGATCTTGCGCGCGCTGGTCTCGATGTCGGCGCTGGCGTCGATGATGGTGGGATTCTTGCCGCCCATCTCCAGTGTCACCGAGGCGAAATGCTCGGCTGCCGCCTTCATCACCAGCCGGCCCACCTGGTGGCCACCGATGTAGAAGATGTGATTGAAGGGCTGCGCGAGCAGCTCCTGGGCGATGTCCGCCCCACCCTGCAGGACCGTGAACACATCCGGCTCGACCGCACGCGAGACGATGCGCGCCAGCACCTCAGCCGAGTGCGGCGCCAGCTCGGACGGCTTCAGCAGCACGGCATTGCCGGCCGCCAGCGCGCCGATCGCCGGCACCAGGCCGATCGCGTACGGCGCGTTCCAGGTTGCCAGGTTGAGCACCACGCCCTTGGGCTCGTAGCGGATGTAGGACTTCTTGCCCAGCGTCATGAGCGAGCCCTTGACCCGCTGCGCCTTCACCCAGTCGGCCAGATGCTTGCAGGCGTATTCGATCTCCGCCTTCACCATCAGCAGCTGCTGGTCGATGTCGGTATCGCACAGGCCGAGCTCCTTGCGCACGGCCTCGTGGATCTCGTCGCGCGCGGCGAGCGTCTCCTTCAGGAGGCGCTGCAACCGCTCGATACGGGTGGCAGCACTCTCGTGCACCAGATCGGGGGCACGCGCGGCCAGCGCATCGAAGGCCGGCCGCACATCGCTGATCGCGTTATCCGCCATTGTTTCAGGCCCTGGCAGTGGGAATCTTGTAGACGCCGCGGATCATCGCCTCGAAGCGACCTCCGGGCATGAATCGGTGCAGCATGCCGAGCGGGCGCGCATCCTTGCCGACGCAGTACCACGCACCCAGCTTGTTGCGCTCCGCGATGGCGATGATCTCGTCGGTCACGGCATCGGCGGTATTGCCTTTCCGCTCGATCATGTCGGGCAGGATCTCGGTGATGCCGCGCTTGAGATACTCGGCGTAGGTTTTCTGCACGTCCTCGGGCTGCGCATTCCAGGAACCGAGCGTGCTCTCCTTGGCATTCGCCGTCATCGCCGTCTTGACTGCGCCCGGCCATATCGAGGTGACCTGCACCCCGAACGGTGCCAGCTCGTTGCGCAGCGTGAGCGTCATGCCGTGCACGGCGTGCTTGGACATGGTGTAGGGCCCGGCCATCGGCGGTGCCACCAGCACGGCCCCCGAACCGAAGTTGAGGATCTTCGCCGGCTTCGCGGCACGGCGGATCATGGGCAGGAACGCCTGGCAGACGCGCAGCTGTCCGAAGGTGTTGATCTCGAACAGGCGCCGGACATCGTCCATCGCCGCGCCCTCGATCACCGCCGAGGCGATGTTGGCAACACCGGCGACATTCATCAGGAGATCGAGTCCGGCTCCGTCCAGCGCCTCCTCCACGACACTGGCACTGGCACGGACCGACGCGTCGTCGGACACATCCTGCTCGACCACCGTGACACCGGCCACCGAGCCGAGATCGGTCTCGGCGCCGGGCAGCACCCCGCCGAACACGCGCCAGCCCCTGGCCGCCAGCTTCTTGGCGATCAGATTGCCCTGCCCGATCGCGGCTCCGGTGATGAATGCGCTCTTCATGCTCTCCCTCTGCGTCCCGTGCGTGCGTGATTGGGGGCGGCGGCGCGCCGGCACGCGCCGCCGCCGGCCGTCATCGGCCCTTGCGCGCCAGCGCTTCGGCGCTGAACTGCGACGGCTTGAGCGGCTCGTTCAGCGTCCACCAGTCGTCGCCGGCCTCGTTGACCAGATAGCCCGCCTCGTAGGTCTGCGCCGTGAGGTCGTGATAGACCGAGACGCCGCGATGGAAGCCCTGCGACTCCGGCGAGTAGAAGTAGTTGACGAAGTTCGGGCGCCACAGCTGTTCCCGCTTGTCGTAGTTGTCCGCCCACAGCGCCAGCCAGGTGTCCTCGTCGACGTAGAGGACGCGCTTGCCGTAGTTGTGGCGCACCCCCTCCTTGAGCGTGCCCTCGACGACCCAGACGCGGTGCAGCTCGTAGCGCACGTATTCCGGATTCACGGTGTGATCGCCGATCAGCTCGTCGTAGTCGATCGACGGATCGTTGATCTTGAAGTTGTGGTACGGGACGTAGAACTCCTTCTTGCCGACCAGGCGCCAGGTGAAGCGCTCGGGCGAGCCGTTGAAGAGGTAGTCGTCGTCGGTGTTGCGCATGCCGGCGGGCGGCACCGGGTAGTCGAAGCCGACTTCGGGGGCCTGGCGCACGCGGCGCAGGCCGGGCTGGTACTGCCACGAGTTGGTGGCGTCCTCGGCGAAGTTGTTGGGCTGATAGCCCACCGCCGTGAAGCCGGCGTCGCGCGGCGGCTCGATGAACTCGGCGTAGAAGTAGGCGTTGATCTTGTCGGTGAACGACTTGCGCTCGTCCGGATCGGGGTGATTGCCGGGGTTGAGCGTCATGAATCGCTGCCGCCCCCAGGCCACACTGCCGTTCTCGTAGACGTTGGCGATGTCGTAGACGACCTGCTCGGTCCAGGCACGGTGCGGATTGATGACGTTCCAGATCGCCTGCAGGCCGCCCTCCGGGAACGGGAACGGGTGCGCACCGGTTGTGCCGGTGACGCCCAGCCCGTCATCGGTGATCTCGGCACTGGTGGCATTCTTCTTGACGATGTCGCACACCCAGTCGCGATTCTTGAAGTCGCGGTGACTGGGATAGACCTTCATGTAGAAGCTGTCCGGATAGGCCTCGAACAGCGCCTTCTGCCCCGGCGTGAGCTGGTCCGCGTACTCGTCCATGTTGTCGGCGCGGATGGTGAACAGCGGCTCCTCGTCGGCGTACGGGCCCGGTCGGTAGCCGGCTTCCTCCTCCATGCCCGGCCACTCGCCCTGGAACTTGCCGGTGTACTCCGCGACGCCGCTCTCGGTACCGGCGCGCTCGGCCCCCATGCAGGTGTACTTCTCCCCGCCGAGCTCGGCGGCCTTCTCGGCCGAGACCTTGGCGGTTGCAGGGCCGCCGGCCAGCGCGGCAGCGAAAGCGGCCGCGGCCAGGATCCGGCCGTGGGAGCGAAATTCATGCATGGTGGCTTCCTCCGTGCCGCACTCGTCTATGCGGGCCTGTTGCTGTAATGGATGATCCGTGCTCAGCGCGAGCGATCCCGATGGTGGGCGCTACTCACCAGGGCGTCATCGTCCGAACTGACGATCAGCGATAGTCATCGATCAGCGCGCGGCCCGCGTCAGCTTCCTGCTCGGCACGCGTCTCCATGTCCGATGCCACGAACTTCTCGAGCTTGCGCCCGACGACGGGGACGTTGGCCTTGATGTCCCAGTCGTAGCGCACCACGCAAGCGTCGTCGCCGTCGTCCTCGATGCGGGCGCTGCAGCGCATCTCGATGGGCATGCCCTGCGGCTCCGCCACGATGGTGGCCGTCCCCTCCTGCAGATCCCAGTCCTCGGTGTGCACGACCCGGCTGCTGCCCGAGGACTTCTTGAGCCCCGGCAACTGGACCGGCACCTGGCGCGCGATGCTGACGCGGGCACGCGCATCGTCGGCCTGGAACTCCAGCACCTCGTACCTGGCGATGCCCATCGCATCGAGCTTGCGCTCGTGGAAGGCGCGGTCGGCAAACATTCGGAGCAGCACCGCGCGCGGTGCCTCGTAGCGGGACTCCATGCTGTGCTTCATGTCGATTCCTGTTGGCGCCGGCTCAGCCGACGAAAGGTTCGAAGGCCGACTTCGGCGAGCCGCACTCGGGACAGGTCCAGTCCTCGGGCAGATCCTCGAAGCGGGTGCCGGGGGCAATGCCGTGATCCGGCATGCCCTCGGCCTCGTCGTAGATGAACCCGCAGATCACGCAGATCCACTGCTGCATGTCAGGCTGCCTGCCGTGCCGCGTTCTGGTGGGTTCGCACGTGCAGCCGGTTGATGCGGCGGGCGTTGTGATGAGCGTAGTCGTAATCGATGTCGCCGTCGCCATTGGCGAGCTCGGCATCGGGGAAGCGCTTGAGGAATTCGCTGATCATCAGTCCTCCCTGCACCCGCACCAGATAGGTGCCGATGCAGAAATGCGCGCCGGCGCCGAACACCAGGTTGCCGTCGAGCCGTCGCTCGATGTCGAGCTGGTCCCAGTCCGGGTACCTGGCGGGATCGTGCCAGGCGGCGGACAGGTTCACCAGGATGCACTGCCCCTTGCCGATGCGCTCACCGCCGAAGTCGACATCCTCGGAAGCGAAGCGGAAGAAGGGCAGCTTGCCCATCGAGCCGTGCCGCAGCAGCTCGATGATGGCGTTCTCCATCAGATCGGGGTTGTCGCGCAGCTTCTGCATCTGGTCCGGATGCTCGAGCAGCCCCTTGATGGCGTAGGTGTGCAGATCGGTGGCGGTATCGGAGCCCGCCGCGATCAGCGCGAAGATGACCGCGAGGATGTCGTAGTCGTCCAGGCTCTCGCCGTCCTCGCTCGCACCCACGAGGCTGCCCAGGAAGTCGTCGCCGGGCTCGTCGCGGGCGCGGCGCTCGTCGATCAGCTCGCGGAAGAAGGCGAAGCCCGGCAGCGTGCCCTCGATGGCGGCGTCGCGCTGCTTCGGACTCAGGTTGGGGCGCGTGGCCATGATCAGGTTGACCGCGAAGTCGTGGAAGAAGGCCTCGCGGTCGGTGGGCACGCCCACCATCCGCGCGATGGCCCGTACCGGCAGCTTGTTGGCGATCGCATCGTAGACGTCGAACTCCTCGGCATCGCCGATATCGTCGAAGCATTCCGTGACCAGATCCTCGATCTTGCCGTGGATCCTGCCCATGACCGGCTTGGAGAACGCCGGCATGGTGAGCTTGCGCAGTTTCAGGTGCTGCTTCTGCGAGACCGTGAACAGCGAATGGTCGAAGGCCTTGTCGAAGTCGTTCTTCTCGGCCTCCGGCTTCTCCGGCGGGGCGTGCTCCCACATCCGGAAGTTGGGCGTGAACACATTGTTCTTGAGGATCGCGGAGCACAGCTCGTGGGTATTGACGACCCACATCTGCAGCTCCTTGTGCCAGGCGATGGGATAGTCGCGCAGCATCCGCTGCCAGGTGTCGTGCGGCGCGCGCACGAACTCCGGAGAGAAGGGATTGAACACGCTGCTGTCGATCTCGGTCCGTGGTGTCGCGGCGTTCTCGCTCATGATGTCGCCTCCTGCTGTTCCGCCTCGCGGGCGGCCTGGTTTCCGTTTCGATCGCCTTCGACGAGGCCGGCGGGCAGGACCTCGCCGCGCTCGTGGGCGAAGCCGTGCAGCATCGGCAGCAGCGCCGAGCGCCAGTGCTCGCGCTCGGCGGTGCGATAGCAGTGGAGTCCGCGCATGACGTGCGGATAGCGCCGCGGGCCGGCCGCCCTGACGGCCTTCTCCATGCCCGCGACCAGATGTGCGCCGCCGCCCGCCGCGCGCGCACCGGCGGCGCCGGCGGCCGCCCCCACGGCCAGCATGGCCACGGCGTTGTGCAGCCGCATGCCTGCCTCGGTGCCGACCCCGCACGCGGCCAGCTGCGCCAGGAATGGCTCGAGGAAGATGATCTCGGTCTCCGGCGCGAGGCGGCCGGCCGCGAGCTCGCCGATCAGCTGCGGCTGCTCGGCGAAGACCTCGACCAGGCTATCGGCGTAGGTGCACACCACCTCGGCCCAGTGGGAGGGCGGATGCGCGTCGTCGCTGGCCACCTGGCGGGCCAGCGCAAGCCGGAAGCTCGCCAGCCGAACCAGTTCGTCGCGGCCGCTGACGTGGCGATAGAGCGTCGCCGCGCCGACGCCGAGCCGCTGTGCGACACGGCGGAGCGTGACGTCGCGCAGCCCGATGGCGATGGCCGCGTCGAGAATCTGCTCGATGCGCACCCGCGGCGGCCGGCCGGGCCGACGATCACCCCGCGGCGGTGCCGGTGCCCGCATGCACGACTGGCTGGCAGACGTCTCCATCTGTCTCGGTCCTCGAACGCCCCGTCTCCCGTTTCGAGACGGACGTTCGCAAACCGGGGCATGCGGAACATCCCCCACTCGGACGAGACCGGGACGGCGCAAGCGGAAGGAGAGATTTCCGGCCTTCAGGCCTCGGGTGCGACTTCCACCGCGATGCCGGAAAGTCCGTCGTCGAGCTCGATCTGGCAGGCCAGACGCGAGGTCGGGCGAACCTCGACGAAGTCGCCGAGCGCCTCCAGCATCATGGCTTCGTCCTCGCTGCGCTCGGGAAGCTTCCCGGCCCATTCCGGCGCGACGTAGACATGGCAGGTGCCGCATGAGCACATGCCGCCACAGGTCCCCTCGACGCCGGTGCTGCCATCGCGCAGCACCTCCATGAGCGGGCATGCGCCCGTCGATTCCAGCGTCCGGCTCTCGCCGTCCCGGGTCACCACTTCCACTCGCGCCATCGTGCCTTCCGACCTCCAGAAAAGGAAAAGCCGGGGACGGCGTGGCCGCCGCCCCCGGCCTCTTGCGTACCTAGATCTTCGCCAGCGTTTCCTCATCCGTGACGTAGAACTGCTTGAACCACTTGCGGAACTGCAGCACCGGACCGTCGCCGTCGCACAGCAGCGGGTTGGGGCGGTACTTCTTGTGGTTCCACACGATGAAATCGACGCTCTCGAAGCCGGCGCTCTCTTCGCCCTCGGCCTCGCCGATCATGTGATCGACGATCCTGGAGGCGATCATGCGCTCCTGCGAGCCTTCCGGGTAGTCCGCGTGCCGGAAGCTCATGTTCATCTGGCTCTTCTCGACATCGATCGGCTGCGTGTAGCTGATCATGGTGGCGGACACGCCGTTCTGCGTGAAGCGGAATACGTTCAGACCGGGGCCGTAGCCCTTGCCGACGATGTAGCCGTGACCCATGTTGATGTCGATGACATGATCGTCGAAGTTCACCTCGGCCGGCGGGATCTGCTCCGCACCGTGCAGGAACTTGAGATGGGCGAAGTCGACACCGTTCTCGGCGATCTCCTGGATCGCCGTGCTGGCGGTCCACGAACCGCGACGCGAGCCGGTCCAGCCCTCCTCGTCCTCGAGCTCGGGGATGTAGGGCAGTTCCCAGGTCGGCGCCTCGCACTTGGGGTGGTACCAGGCCCAGATCATGCCGTACTTCTCGACGATCGGAAGCGTGCGCAGGATGGCCTGCTTCTTGGTGATCGGCGGCGCGATCTTGCCGTACGGGATCTCCTTGCACCAGCCCTCGGTGTCGTACTGCCAGTGATGGAACGGGCAGCGGATGTTCTCGCCGACAACCTTGCCGCCGTGGCCGATGTGGGCGCCCAGATGCGGGCAGTACGGATCGGTCATGCCGACCTTGCCGGACTCGTTCCGGAAGAGCACCCACTCCTGGCCGAAGATGAAGACGTTGCGGATCTCCTCCTTGGCCAGGTTCTCCGAGAAATCGACGTGGAACCAGCCCGACGGGATCGGAAACGGGCAACGCTCAAGCTGCTGGGACTCGAGCAGCTGCTGGAGATTGATGGCACCCATTGTGAAACGCCTCCTGCTTCGAATGGCAATCGTTGCGCGGAACGCACTGACCGCGCCTGCTAACACACTGTCATGGTGCGCAGGCGGGCGCACCGTGTCCTACTCCATTCAGGTGATAGTTGTCGGCACCCGCCCTCCACGCCCGCCGCGGACGCACGCATCCCAGATCGGCGCGCGCCGCCGCCCAGTCGCGGTCGAGCAGGCACAGATCGGCCCGCATGCCCGCACGCAGGCGGAGATCGCCCCGCCCCGGCCCGCTCGGCCGGCCGGCCATGGCGGCGTAGGCACGCTCCGGGCTCAGCGCCTCGCCCGGGCCCAGCGGCTCGCCGTCGGCGCAGCGTCGTGTCACCGCGGCCGCCATCGCCCGCCAGGGATCAATGTCGGTATAGGGCGCGTCACTGCTCAGCGCCAGAGGCACACCGGCGACCTGGAAGCTGCGCAGGCGGTAGAGATGCGGCAGGTCGTCCGCATCGACCTCCCGGCGATAGACCGCGCCGCGCTCGCTGATCATCGCGGGCTGCGACACCACCGTCAGGCCGAGCGCGGCGATCTCGGCCAGTGCTTCGGGTGGCGCGACCGAGGCGTGCTCGACGCGGTCACCAGGGCGCGCCCCCGCGGCGCGCCAGGCGGCCAGCGCAAAGGCCAGATCGACGCGGCTGACGCAATGCGCGGCAACGTTGCGGCCGGCGGCGTGGGCGGCGCGCATCGCCGCGGTCAGCTCGTCGAGATCGGGCAGCGCCGCGTCGTGCAGATGGAACTTGCGCGCGCCGATGGCCAGCTCCGGACCGTCGTCTCCGTCGGCGGGCACCCCGGCACCGTCGAGGTCGGCATTGCCCATCACCAGCACATCCTGCAGCAGCGCACCGCTGCGCTGCGCTGCTCCGAAGGCGGCGACATCGTCGCGGTCGTTGTCGTGGCTGCAGTCGGTGACCGCCGTCACGCCCAGCGCCCACAGTGCCCGGCTGAGGTCGCCCAGATCCGGTCGCCGCGCGCCGGTGCGCGCGCCCAGCCAGCCGTCGGCGTCGTAGAGGCGCCCGGTGAAGCGCCCGCCCCGGCGCTCCAGCGGCGTGTCGCCGTCGTCCTCGTCGACACCGATCGCCCGCAGCGCGGCCGTGTTGAGGAGCCACATGCGACCGCTGCGATGCTGGAGCCGCGCCGGGCGGTGGGGCACCACCCGGTCCAGCCAGTCGCGGTCCGGAGCGGCGCCGGACCCGGCCAGCACGTGCTCGTGGAATCCGTTGCCGCGCAGCCACCCTCCTGCCGGCAGCACGCGATCAGCCGCCTGCAGGCGCTCCGCGAGTGCGGTCGCATCGGGGCAGGCGGCGTCTGCGCAGTCGACCGAGGCGCGCGCCGCCGCGGTCGCCTTGAGATGAAGATGATGGTCACAGAGGCTGGGCAGCAGCGCACAGCCGCCGGCCGTCACCACGGTCTCGCCGGCGCGACGCGACAGCCGTGGCGCGATCTCGGCGACGCGTCCTTCGGCCACGCGCACATCGCCACGCCGTCCACCGAAGTCGAGCTCGGCGTCGCGGATCAGCACGGCAGGCCGAGCTCGCGCAGCACGGCCGTGGTATCGGCGCCGAGGGCGGCCGCGGCGCCGCCGGATGCGCGCACCGCGGGCGCCCGGGCCGGCGGGCGGGGCGCGCGGTGCGCCGACCACGCCCGCGCGCGCCGCGCGAAGGCATCGGCGTCGCGGTCGCCGCCCGACGTGGCCACGTGCGCGACCACATCGCGCATGGCGACATCGATCAGGCCGCCGCCCCCCGCGAGCCAGCCGCACCAGGCCGCCAGCCCCGCGTGCATGCCGGTCAGCGGATCGGCCAACGCATCGCCCACGAAGCAGGGCTCGCCGTGGGCGGCCGCCATGACCCAGCCGAGTCCGCCGGCCACGGCGGCATCGTCGCCGTAGGCCACCCGCCCGGCGTCGGCGCCATCGCGGCCGTAGCCGGTGATGCTGATCCAGGTCAGCCCCGGCACCTCGGCGACACAGCGCCGTGCATCGATGCCCAGCTGCGCCAGCGCGCGGGGCCGCGCCGACTCGATGACGATATCGGCGCGCGCGATCAGGCCGCGCAGCTGATCGCGACCGCGTGCGCTGGCGAGATCGAGCGCCACCGAGGGCTTCCCGGCATTGAGCAGATCGAAGAAGGCCGCCTCGCCGTTTCGCGCGCCGTCGGGCCGCTGCAGGCTCTCGACCTTGAGCACGCGCGCACCCATGCGCTGCAGCAGGTGCCCGCACAGCGGGCCGGCCCAGAGCGCGGAGAGATCGACCACCAGCGGCGTCTTCGCGCCGCACCGCCCGGCCGGCCCCCGCTGCAGTACACGGAACGGCGACCGGACCTGGCACGGTGGCGCGCAAACCGCGACGGCAAGCCCGAGCCAGGCGGCGCGCTCCAGCAGCACCGCGTGCGGGACGGTGCGCAATGCGTCGGCCAGGGCCTCCCAGTCCGGGGCTACGGCGCGCTCCAGCCATGCCGGCAGCAGCCCCCAGTCATCCTCCCGCGCGAGGTTCACGGCCAGGGTACCGTCGGCGCAGTCGAGCAGTCGGCAGGCGCCACCGGGTGCGACGCGCCCGCCGCGCGCCAGACCGGAGATGGCAGCGCGCTCGGTCAGCAGCGCGGCGCCGCGGAGTCCCGCCAGCCCCTCACCGCCGGGCAGCGCCGCAAGCGCGCCCAGCACGCCGTCGGCACAGGCCGCGATCGGCACCGGGCAGATGCGTCCCGGGCCATCGGCAGCGCCGGTGAGTGCTTCCAGGCCGCATTCGGCAGCCGCATCGGCAGGATGACAGGCCGCCAGAGCGGTCGGCTCGGCGTGGCCGAGCCCGTCGAGCAGGCCGCGCGCGTACTGCGCGGCGAGCCCGCCCTCGTCGGGTGCGCGGGTCAGCGCGGGTTGCGCTGCGCCCACAGCGATTCGGCGCGTTCCTTGACGCCCCCGTTCATGCCGGCGAAACCGCCGCGCAGCCGTGCTCCGAGCAGGCCGCGCACCACCGGCATGAGCCAGCCCCGCAGCTCGAAATGCGACCGATAGCGACAATGGCCGTCGTCCACCGGCGTGATGTCGTGCCAGCGGGCGCTGGACAGGGCCCCGCCCGGCACCGGCTTCATGCGGTAGGCGAAGCCGCGTCCCTCGTGGTATTCGCTGATCCACTCGCGCTGCTGCTGCGGGCGTTTCATGAGATGGACGGTCATGTCGATGGGATCGCCTGGCCGCAGCGTCGATGCGCACGACGAGACGAAGGGATTCCACTCGCCGTAGCGCGGCAGGTCGGTGATGACCTCCCAGACCACGGCCGCCGGCGCGGCGATGTCGAGGGTCTGCTCGTAGACGAAGGCCATGGCGTCAGGCCGCCACGGCTTCGGCGAGCTCGCCACGGATGATGCGGCGCAGGACCTTGCCCATCTCGTTGTACGGCAGCGCATCGCGGAACACGATCACCTGCGGCACGCGCGACGAGCGCAGATGCTCGCGCACCAGGGCCTGCAGCGCCTCCGCGGACACCGACTGCCCGGCCTCCAGCACGACCGCGGCACCGACGCCCTCGCCCCACTGCTCGTCCGGCACCGCGACCACCGCGACGTCGGCCACCGCCGGATGCGCCAGCAGCACGTCCTCGATCTCGCCGGGCGAGATGTTCTCGCCGCCACGCACGATGACGTCGTCCTCGCGGCCGTCGAGATAGAGATAGCCGTCGGCGTCGAGATAGCCGCGGTCCTTGGTCGGGAACCAGCCGTCGGCATCGAGCTGGCTGCCCAGCGACAGGTACTCGCCGGAGACCTGGGGGCCGCGCACGAAGACCAGACCGGCCTCCTCGGGGCCGAGCACGCGATCGGCATCGTCGCGCACCTGGATCTCGACCGCCCCGGTGGGCTGTCCGGCCGAGGCGAGGCGCCGGCGCACCTTCGGATCGTCACTGGCCATGGCGAGCCGGTGATCATCCGGACCGAGCACCGCCACCGTCGAGCTGGTTTCGGTGAGCCCGTAGGCATTGGTGAAATCGACCTGCGGCAGCAGCTGCATGGCGCGCTCGATGGTCTGCTGCGGCATGCGCCCGCCGCCGTACGCCACCGCCCGCAGGCTGGGCAGGCCGGCGCCGCCCTCGGCCTCGAGCCGATCAATGATGCGACTCAGCATGGTGGGCACGATGAAGCAGTTGGTGGCGTTCTGCTCGCGGCAGGCCGTCACCCAGGCGACCGGCTCGAACGCGCCGATCATGGCCATGCGGCGGCAGGCGTAGGTAGAGCTGAGGATCGCCGAGATGCCGGCGATATGGTACGGCGGCACGCTGACCAGATTGGCCTCGTCCTCGCCGGCGGCGCCGAACTCGACGGTGCCGATGATGTAGGCGCTGAGATTCTCGTGGCGTAGCACGGCCGCCTTGGGCTTGCCGGTGGTGCCGCTGGTGAACAGCTGAACGGCGATCGCCGACGGGTCCTCGGCGGCGTGCGACACGCCCTCGCCGGCGCCGTCGGTTGCGCGCAGGAAGTCCTTGCGCCGGATCACGGTGAGGCCGGCGCGCTCGGGCAGCCGTCCCTCCGCCTCCGGACCCACCACCACCAGGGCCGGCGCGATGCGCTCCACCAGCTCGGCCAGCTCGTCGTCGGTCAGCCGGTAGTTGAGCGGCACGTAGGGCACCGCGGCGTGGGCGGCCCCGAACAGCGCCACCGCCGTGGCCGGGCTGTTGACGTCGAGCAGCGCCAGATGCTCGGCGCCGCTGTCGCGCACGATCTGCGACGCGGCCAGCGCGCGGCGGCGCAGCTCGGCGTAGTCGATCGTGCTTCCCTCGTAGGCGATGGCGACACGATCGCCGAAGGCCTCGGCGCTCATGTCGAGCAGCATGCTGATGTTCATGGTCGGGGGCGGATCAGTCCGAGGACGGAAGCTGCTTGGCCTGCTTGACCTCCAGCGGCGTGCCGTCGAGGACCAGACTGCCCTGGCCGCCCTTGGTGCACAGCAGCTCGATGCTCTCGTCGGCATTGACGTAGCGCTTGCCCATCAGGGTGCCGCCCGACAGCTGCGGGTCGATGGCCTGGTCGGACGCGGCGCCGTCGGGGGCCACCATGGGCTGGCCGCCGCACTGCAGGTCGTACTCGGCGGCAGGCGCCTTGATGACCATGACCTGGGTGTCGCAGACCGCGCTCTTGACGCGGGTACCGGCTTTGAGGGTGATGCTCATGACGTGCTGATGACTCCTGGTGCGGTCGTCGCTTCCGGCGCCGCCACGCGGGTGGCCCAGTGCGCCAGCCGCCGGAACAGCCCGGCGCGCGACGGGAAGAGAAAATGGCTGTGCCCGGCACCGGGCAGGATATGCAGACAGACGTCGCCGCTGCCAGTGAAGGCGGCCGGCACCTTGTGGGGTGCGCCTGCCATGTCGCGGCTGCCCAGCCCGATGAACACCGGAACCGCGACCTCGGCGGCCTCGGGGCCAACGTTGTCCGGCAGCATGGAGCAGAACGCCGCCGTCGGCAGCAGCGGCGCCCGGCAGTCGCGCAGCGCCAGAATGCCGTCCGACTCGGCGCCCTCGCGGCCGTAGATGTCGCCGTCACCGCCGCCGCTGGACTCGCCCATTGCCGCGAACATCGCCCGCGCCAGCTCGACGCGCTGCGCGCGCAGCGCATCGCGATCGTCGAGCAGGGCGCGGACCTGTTCCGGCACGTACTCGGGCAGCCCGCGCGTGCTGAAGCCGAGCACCGCGATCGCCGCGTGCGTCGGCTCGCGCTGCTGGTGCAGGACCGTGATCATGGCGCCCATCGAGTGACCGACGCCGATGGTGGGCAATGCCGCGACCGGTGCCGCGCCCGGCACCAGCGAACCCGCCCGCAGGCCGGTGACGATCCGCCCGCAGGCGGCTGCCGCCACATCGGCGAGCGACTCCGGGGTGTGCCGATAGCGATCGCCGCCGTCGTCGCTGTCACCCGTCCCCGGGTGATCGATGGCCGCCACGGCGAAGCCCTGCGCCGCCATGGCGCGCGCGAAGCTGTGGCTGTCGTTGCCGGGCACGCGCAGGTCGAAGTAGCCGCGCGTCATGTGGCCGCCGGGCAGGCAGAAGAACAGTGCCGCCGGCGCGGCGCCGTCGGGCAGCCAGACGCTGGCGCCGACGCGCGTGCCGCCGGCGTCCAGCACGAGATCGTGCTGCCGGACGCTCCCGGATGCCACCGCCGTGTTGCGCTGGTGCAGCGCCTCGCCCATCGTGCTCAGGCGCGACCCAGCACGGCGCCGGCCATGCCGGAAGTCACCAGCACGTTCTGGGCGCCGTCGACCTGGTTGACCGAGCTGCCGCGGATCTGGCGCACGCCCTCGGCCATGCTGTTCATGCCGTGGATGTAGGCCTCGCCGAGCAGGCCGCCGTGCGTGTTCACCGGCAGGCTGCCGCCGGGGCCGATCTCCGACTTCACGAAGTCCCGGGCCTCGCCGCGCCCGCAGAAGCCGAAGGCCTCGAGCTGCATGAAGACCTGCGGCGTGAAGGCGTCGTAGATCATCGCCGCCTGCATGTCGGAAGGCTTGAGCCCGGTCTGCGCCCAGAGACGCTTTGCGGTGCCCTCGGCCTCCGGCATGACCGTGAGGTCGTCGTGGTAGTAGTTCGAGATCACCTCGACGTTGTACGGGATCGACTGGGTGGCGCCGAGGATGCGCACCGGCGGCTGCTTCAGGTCGCGCGCGCGTTCCATGGAGGTGACCAGGATGGCAACGCCGCCGTCCGACTCCTGGCAGCAGTCCAGCATGCGCAGCACCGGGTCGACGATCCACTTCGAGTTCTGGTGGTCGTCGATGGTGATCGGCCGCTCGTAGAACCAGGCGTTGGGATTGGTGGCCGCGTAGGCGCGCTGCTGCACCGACAGCGGCGCGAAGTCGGCATTGGTCAGGCCGTAGGTCTCCATGTACGGCCGCGCCGCCAGCGCCGCCCAGGAGCCGGGCGTCATCGCGCCGAAGGGCACGCACCACAGCAGCGAACCGGTACTGTTGCCCGACTGGACCTGCTGCTGCTGGTTCTGGCCGAAGCGGTACTGGCTGCGCTCGTTCATCGCCCGCCAGATCAACACGTTGTGGCAGAGGCCGGCATCGACCAGGGCCATGGCGTGGTACAGCGTCGCTGCGGCCGCGGCGCCGCCGCCCGGAATGCGGCCGGAATACGCCAGATCCTTCACCCCCAGCGAGCGAGCGAGGTTGATCTCGTCGCTGTTGTCGATGGTGAAGGTGATCATGCCGTCGATGTCCGCCGGCGCCACGCCGGCGTCCTGGCAGGCAGCCAGCGAGCACTCGGCGGCCAGCTGCAGCTCGCTGCGGCCCGATTCCTTGGAGAACTCGGTGGCGCCGATGCCGGCGATGGCGGCTTGTCTTTCTACGTTCTTGGCAGTCATAAGGCTCTAGATAGAACCACAGATTTCACAGATTCAGGGGATTAACAAAAGAAGAGAATCTGTGAAAACCTGTGCAATCTGTGGTTGAAAATCAGTTGGATGCAGGCCGGAAGACCGGCACCTTGTGATTGTTCATGGTCGGCACGAAGCAGACCTCGACCGGCATGTCGCGGGTGATGTCCTCGAAGGCGATGTCGATGACGTTCGACACGAAGCGCACCCCCTCCTCGAGCTCGATCACGGCGACGGTCGGCGGCTCCTTGAAGCCGAAGGCCGGCGGATGCACCGGCTTGACCCAGCTCACCACCCTGCCGCGGCCGGACAGCGGCGCGACCTCGATATCCACGCTGTGGGTATCGGGGCACATCGGCCGCGGCGGGAAGAGGAACTCCCCGGTCGCCCGGCTGCGCTGGCAGACGAGTTCCTCGCGATCGGCTGCTTCCCAGAAGAACTTGGCGTCGGGGGTGACGATCGGCGCGAGCCGCGTCGGTTTGTCTTCGCTCATCGGTTGCCTGCTTGGTGAAGGGAGAGCGGGTCCGGGTCGCACGACCCGGCCCGCCGACTCGGCGGAGGGCCGTCAGGCCGCCGGGCGCGTGGGCATGCGCGGCATGCCCTCGAAGCCGATGGCGAACTGCTCCTCCATCTCGGTCATCTGTTCCTCGCTGTAGCCCATCCCGGCGAGCATCTCCTTGGTGTGCTCGCCGACCAGCAGCGGACGCTGCTGAATGACGCCGGGCGTCTCCGAGAGATCGACCAGGAGACCGATCTGGTCGAGCCGGCCGACGTGCGGGTGGTCGAAGGAGCAGACCCACTTGCGCTTCTGGAACTCCGGGGTGTCGTGGAGCGTCTTCGAGAAGGTCTCGGACACGATCTCCACCGGAACCCCGGCAGCATCGAGCTTGCCGAACCAGGCTTCCGCGGTGTCCTGCATGAGCGCGCTGCCGATGGCCTCGGCGAGCGCGGCGTCATTGGCCCTGCGCGCGTCGGCATCGGCGAAGCGGCTGTCGGCCGCAAGATCGGCCAGCCCGAGCGTGGTGAAGAGGCCGTCCCAGTGCGCCTCGCTGACCAGCACGAAGCAGAGCCAGCCCTCGGCGGTCTGGTAGACGCGGTGCCCGGCCGAAAAGCCGAACTGCTGGCCGTCGAGCCTGGGTCGGTCGAAGCCGGTGCCGTCGGGCCGCGCCAGCGCGTAGGAAGTGTTGAGCAGGCCGGCATTGACGATCGAAGTGTCCACGAACTGGCCCTCACCGGTACGGTCGCGGTGATACAGCGCCTGCATGACCGCCACGGCCGACAGGAAGCCGTTGCCGGTATCGCCGAAGGAGGTGAAGCTCCACAGCGGCTTGCCGCCGTTGTGCATGCCGCCGTCCTCGTACTGGATGCCGGTCAGGCAGGCGCCGGTCTGGTCGTTGCCGGGCAGCGGCTGACGCGGGCCGGTCTCGAAGCCGCGCGTGTGGCAGTAGATGATCTTCGGATTGACCTGCTTGAGCGACTCGTAGTCGATCTTCAGGCGCTCGGCGGCGTCGTAGCGCATGTTGTGATGCACGACATCGGCGTCGGCCACCAGCTTGTGCAGCACCTCCAGCGAGCGCGGGTCCTTGACGTTGAGCGTGATGCTGCGCTTGCCGCGATTCGACATGAAGGCGATGTGCACGCGGTGCCAGAACATGTCGTAGAGGCCGTTGACCTTGATGACCTCGGCGCCCAGGTCGGCGAGCAGCTGGCAGCCGAAGGGTCCGGCAATGGCCATGCCCAGATCGAGCACCTTGACGCCCTCCAGCGGCGCGCCCAGCTTGCCGCCCTTGGTGGCGCCGGCCGGCGCGGGCCTGCCCTGCACGGCCTGCTTGCGGACGGCGCCATTGTGCTCGCCCACCTTCGCCACGCGGTGGTCGATGGTGTTCTTGTTCGCACTCATCTTGTAGGTCTGGCCGACGCCGCGCACGGTCCCGAGATCCGGGTCCTCGAACTCGGCGACGCAGCCGTCCTGCAGGAACAGCGGATCGGCGAGCGATTCCTCGACCGAGCGCACGTCCTGCATGGTCATGCCGCCCTCGGCCGCCGCCTTGACCCACTCGTTGGCCGGGAACTTAGCCACCGCGTCCTGCAGGATGGGGTGATAGTGCGCCATCACCAGCAGCTCCTCGGGCCCGGTGCCGAAGCGGTCCGGGTCGTTCTGCACCGAGAGGTCCGGATTCGCCACGAGCGTTTCGCCCTTCGAGGCCTCCAGGATGAAACGCGGGTTCGGCACCCAGTTGTGGATCCAGCGCCCGTCCGAGCACCGGAAGTGTCCCTTGGGGGAGCGGCTCGACAGGATCCAGGAGTCGAAGCCCGGGTAGTCGATGTTCTCGGCGCGCTGCCAGACGCCGGCGCAGCCCGCCAGAACACCCTGGAACAGCGAGGTCTCGACGTGCTGACCGCGACCGGTGTGCTCGCGCGCGCGCAGCGCCGCGTTGATGCCCATCGAGGCATTGAAGAAGGCGCCCAGGCTCGGCCAGTGCGAGGACGGCATCAGCGGCCCTTCGCGGTCCGCGCCCTGGGTCCACTCGGTGGGGATCTCGGCGTCGGCGAAGGGGTCCTCGCGTCCGGCGAGATGGTTGAGCGCGCCCTCGGGCCAGCCGCGCTGCTCCCAGAGCATGCCGGTGCGCGCCATGACCAGCGCGTCGTAGGCCGGCCGGTCGCTGTGCTCGGTGTCGCGACCGTAGCCGGTGATCGAGCAGTAGATCAGCCGCGGGTTGCGCGCCGCGAGCGTGTCGTAGTCGATGCCGAGGCGCGCGGTGACGCCGGGCGCATAGCTCTCGACCAGGACATCGGCCTGATCGGCAAGTGCCAGCAGCACCTCGAGATCCTCCGGCTTCTTGAGGTCGAGCTCGGCGCGCTTCTTGCCGCGCTGCCAGGTCCGATAGCCCAGCTGGTCCCGGAACGGGTCGCCGCCCGGCGGCTCGATCTTGGTCACGTCGGCACCGTGATCGGCCATCAGCATCGTGGCCATCGGGCCCGCGATGCCCCACGTGAGGTCCAGCACCTTGATGTCTGCGAGTACTCCAGCCATGTCTCCACCTGGTCGAGCAAATGACGGCCGGGGCCATGCATGGCCCCGGCTAGCGCATGGTCGGGAAGCTATTAGCTCGGCCGGACCGGCACATGCCTCAAAAGGGTGAGACAGACTCACCGGCGCGCCGCCCCGATGATCGCCGGCCTGCGGCGCGCCCGCTACCGCGCGCGCCGGGCCCGGAAGTCGACCAGCGCCGCGTTCACCGCTTCCCAGACCGGGGTCGGTTCCCAGCCGAGCTCGGACCGGGCACGCGCGGCCGTGCAGCGGCTCAGCATCGTCGAGCAACGGATGGCATCCCGGTTGAAGCGATTCTCGCGATCCAGCCGGGCGGCCATCCACTCCACCGCATCGGCCATGGGCAGCATCAGCGCGTCCGGGAAGCGAAACCGGGGGCCGCACCGTCCCGCCCAGCGGGCCGCATGCATGAACATCTCGCGGTAGCCGAGCCAGCGCTCGGAGAAGATGTAGCGCGCGCCCGAGGCCCCGTGCCGCTCGGCGAGGATCATGCCGCGGGCCGCATCCTCGATGCCGAGCGCACAGGTCCCGCCATCCCAGTAGAACGGCATGCGGCCCCGACTGGCATCGTCGATCAGCCTGCCCTGCGGCGTCGGCAGCAGATCGCCGGCGCCGAAGGTGGTCGCCACGCAGCCAGCGACGCCTTCCATGCGGCTGGCCGCGATGTGCGCGAAGAACCGGCGCTCGGCTTCGATGCGACACCGGATGTAGGGCGGGAGATCGTCGATGATGTCGTAGTGGTCGCGCTCGTCCGACGTCCCGCCGTCGGCGCGCGGTGCGATGGTGCCGTAGGTGCTGGTGAAGACGAAGCGCCGCACCCCGGCGGCCTCGGCCGCGCGCAGCGCGTTCTCCATGCCCTCGACGTTGACCCGGAACAGTGGATCCGGATCGCGCAGCCAGGCGCGCGCATCAACCACACAGTGATGGACGACCTCGACGCCCTGCATGGCGCGCGCAAGGCTGTCCGGGTCCAGCACGTCGCCCACGACGCGCTCCACCGGCAGGCCATCGATGAGCGCCAGATTGCTGTTCCGACGGGCCAGCACCCGCAGCGGGCGCCGCTGTTCGCAGAGCTGGCGCACGACATGCGCACCGAGAAAGCCCGAGCCGCCCAGCACCAGCGTGGGCGGGCCCTGGACGCCGTCCTGCCGCGCTTCGATCACGGATCAGACGGCGCGACCGCCCGTCACAGCGCTCCCACCCAGTGGGTCGCGAAATCGAGCAGGAAGAAGGTCAGCATGCTGGCGCTGAGCGCGCCCGCGGCGGTCTGCACCAGGCTCCACCGCCGCTCGCGGGATTCGTCGATGAAGTAGTAGATCGGGAAGCTGGCGATGAAGTAGGTCGCGTAGATCGCCGAGCCGTAGGCCAGCATGCGCGCCATGTCGCGGTAGTGGAAGTTCTCCGCGATGAGCGGATTGGCCATCGCCTTCGTCTCCATCCAGGCCCACGCATAGCCGATGACGAACACGAAGATCGGGAACAGCAGCTGCATCCCCGGCAGCCGCGCGGTTCCGAGCCGCCGCAGCACGATGTTGGCGGTGGCGTGGTAGGTCATGAAGTAGGCGTGGGTATAGAAGTACATGATCAGCGGCACGTCCTGCTCGCCGCTGCCCACCAGGGCGGCATCCAGCACGGTACTGACGTTCGGGTAGACGTAGACCATCCCCAGCACGTCGAAGAAGTACTCCGAGCCGAAGTAGTTGCCGAAGAAGGAGAAGATCGCGAGGTAGAGGTTGGCCTTGAGCCAATAGCTCGCGTGCCACGGGGTGTCGGTGCGGCGGCCGGCGATCAGCATCGGCACCAGCACGATGGGCAGCGCCACGGCGATGGCGTGCACCAGCATCGCCGTGTTGCTCCACTCCCCGCCCCAGCCGGTGACCACCATCACCGCCATGGCGAGCATCCACAGCGGCGAGTAGATCAGGAAGAACTTCTCGACCCAGGCCTTGTCGGGGTTCTCCGAGAACCAGCGCGCCATCGCTAGCGACCGGTCAGGCCGACGCGCGCCATGGCCAGGAAGTTGCGCAGCTTGCGGCCCGTCGACGGCGGCTCGCGCAGCTTGCGGTGCCCCTGCAGCAGCTCGCCCTTCGCCTGACGGCGGATCTTCTCCTTGACCGGCGCCGAGAGCGCATTCATGCCCGCCAGCTCGAAGAACAGCGCCTTGACGTTGCCGAGATCGAAGAAGTCGCGCTGCCAGCGCCACTGATAGTTGCCGGCGTACTCGAACCACGAACCGCCGATGCCCTCGACGCAGATGCGCGTGCCGTCGGCGCGCGTGTACGGCGACTGCTGCTTCCAGAAGCCGAGCACCGTGCCGCGCCGGTCGTCGATGATGATGTCGTGGTAGGGATACTCCCAGCCCTCGAAGCCGACCATCTGGTAGCCCAGCGCCACGTCGCAGATTTCCTGGCGGCCGTCGGCGACGAACTCCTCGTCCGGCCCCATGTTCCAGGTATAGACCGCGTCCTCGGTGTACATGGGTCCGAGGTGCCGGGTCCAGTCTCCCTCCTTCTCGGCATCGACGTTGGCCTGCAGCCACTTTTCCACCATGGCCTCCATCTCCTCGCGCGGATAGGCCTGGTTCGGCGGGGTGATGGAGGGTGCGCGCTTGTCGCTCATCTAGATGGTCTCCCTGATCTGCATGGTGCTCTGGATGGCGGGCCCCGCCTTGGCCGCGGACAGATGCCCCGCCTCGGCGAGCCACCGGATGGTGTCGTGGAAGGTGACCTCGCCGGGCCGGAAGGCGATGCCGAGATCGCTGCGCGCCCGGTCTGCGCTGGCGTCCGGCCAGCGCGTGACGATGTTCATGGACTCGGTGTTCATCGAGCCACCGAAGGGCACGACGCGGCGCGCCAGGTCGGCTCCGGCACCGAAAACGCGCAGCAGCGCCCCCGGCACCCGCGGCGCGAACAGGCGCCGGCCGGTCACGCGCTCGAGAACATCGCGCAGCTCGGCCCAGCGGTGGTAGCGACCGCTGAGGATGTAGCGCGCCGTCGCCGGGTCCGCCACCGGCTCGCGCTCCAGCAGCACGCGGTGCGCGCGCGCCACATCGCGGACATCGACGAACTGGATGCCGGTGCTGGTGCGCGGCAGCATCTGGGTGAGAAAGGCGGTGATCGCGAAGTTGGCTTCGCTGAGCCGCGGGTCGTCCGGCCCGATGATGGCGCTCGGATAGGTGATGCTGATGGGGTGTCCCTGCGCCTGAAGCGCGCGCACGCGTACGTCGGCGTCGCGCTTGGAGCGTGCGTAGGCGTCGTGCGGCGTGCCCAGCGGCGTATCCTCGTCGATGGCGGCCAGGCCGGGGCTGAACAGCACGCTCAGACTCGAGACATAGACGATGCGCCGGATGCCGAGCGCGCACGCCGCCCCGACCACCGCTTCCATGCCGCCGACATTGTTGTCGTAGGTCTGCTGCGCCTTGCGCGGATCCAGCGAAACCGCCGCCGCCGCGTGCAGCACGCCGTCGCATCCCTGCATGGCATCCCGCACGGCATCCGCGTCGCGCATGTCTGCGACCACCCAGTCGCTCACTGGTGCGTCGTGCCGCGCGAAATAGGCCCGCGCCGCGTCCGGGTTGCGCGCCAGCAGCCGCAGTTCATGGCCGGCGGCAAGCAGCTCGCGTGCTGTGTGTGCGCCGACGAAACCGGTGGCGCCGGTAAGAAAGATCTTCATGCGGGCCGGTCAGTCCTCGACGATCTTCAGCGCCTGGGTCGGGCAGTACTCCACCGCCTGCTCGACCTTCTGCCGCTCGTCGTCGTCGACGGTTTCGCGAACGATCTGCAACACGCCGTCCGCACTCACCTGGAAGTGGGCGGGCGATTCACCCATGCAGACCGCATGCCCCTGGCAGAGCTGGCGATCGACTGCTACGCGCATGGTGCGCTCGGCGGTAGCAGCATCCGCACCATCGGCATGGAAGGGGCACCCACTCGCCGCGGCGCTCTCGTCGACGCCTTCCGGCGCCCCGGAGGTGCCGTAGCGCGACGCGAAGCTGCTCGGATCGCGGCGCCGATAGCGCACGCGGCAGGGCTCCTTCGGCTGCACGATCATGTCGTTGTAGTTGTCGACATAGCTTTCCGGAGCGTCGACCAGCTCGAAGTCGTAGCGCCGCAGCAGCACGGCAAAGATGGCCTTGATCTGGAACATCGCGAAGGCGTTGCCCGAACACTTGTGCTTGCCTCCGCCGAAGGGCTGGTAGGCCATGATGTTCTTGTCCTCGCGGCGACCCTCGGCGTAGCGCTCGGGATCGAACACTTCGGGATTCGGGAACAGCCCCGAGATGCGGTGCGTGACCGGCGGCGCTGCCCAGACCATGTCGCCCTTGCGGATGACGTAGTCCTTGAAGTGCAGGTCCTCGCTGACCTGTCGCATCAGGATGATGAGCGGCGGATGCAGGCGCAGGACCTCCTTGAGCACGCGATCCAGCACGTGCATCTCGCGCATGTTCTGGAAGCTGACCTCGCCCTCGGCGCCCAGCAACGTGTCGACCTCCTCGCGCGCCTCGCGAAGGATGTGCGGATGCTTGAGGAGCTCCAGCAGCATCCAGGCCGCGGTCCCGGAGCTGGTGTGGTGCCCGGCGAAGATGGCGCCGATCAGCATGCCGGTGATCTCGTCCTCGGTGAGCCGGGTCCCATCGGCATAGCGCATGTCGATGAGGCTCTGGAACATGTCATCCGGCTTGTCGATCTGCGCTTCGCGGCGTTGCACGATGTCACCGACCAGCAACTTGAGACGCTTGCGCGCGCGATCACGGCGCCGGAAGCGCGGCAGCGGCAGATTGGGATAGTGGTAGGCCACCGGATGCACGCCCTGCTCGAGATCGTGATAGATGGCGGCGAATTCCTCGTTGAGCTCGTAGCGGAACTCCCGGCCCAGCAGGCAATGGCTGGCAGTGTTGATGGTGAGCTGCTTCATGAATGCGACCAGCTCGATCTCGCCGCTGTCGCCCCAGTCGGCGATCAGGTCCTCGACCTCCTGCACGACCTTCGACGAGTGATTGCGCATCGCTTCCGCGCGCAGGGTCGGCATGAGCATGCGGAGCTGCTCGTTCTTGCGCTCGATGGGGGCATCGAAGATCACGCCCTCCCCGAACACCGGGGTCATCATCTTGTAGGCCGCGGACTGGTCCAGCTGCTCGTCGGAAGCCCGGTAGAAGACCTCGCTGGCTTCGTCACCGGTCAGCAGCACGATGCGCTGCCCGAGCATGCGGAAGGAAGCAATCTCGCCACCGCGACCGGCAACATCGCTGACGAAGCGGTACGGATTGCGGACGAAGGCCAGCATGTGGCCGATCCACGGCAGACCGCCGGGATGGGACGGCGGATTCGGCCCTCCGCCGCGGGGCTGGGTCAGGGTCTGGGTAGCCATGAGCGTGCTCCTGCTGTGGGCGATCAGCGGCCGGCGCGGGCCGCTGCCTCGGGGCGGAACTGCTGTGGGCGCATGGTCTGGTTGAGGCGCCACCAGCCATCGCCGGCTTCGTTGACGAGGTAGTCGGCCTCGTAGGAGCCGGCGGTCAGGTCGTGGAACAGCGAGACGCCGCGGTGATAGGTGCCGGACTCCTGCGAGTAGAAGTAGAGCACCCAGTTGGAGCGCCAGAGATCGCCGCGCGTGTCGAAGTTGTCCGACATGTGCGCCAGCCAGGTGTCCTCGTGGGCATAGATCCGGCGCTTGCCGTAGACGTGGCGGTAGTCCTCCTTGAGGTAGCCGTCGATGACCCAGACCCGGTGCAGCTCCCAGCGCACGTGCTCCGGATTGACCGTGCCGGGCCGGATGATCTGGTCGTAGGACAGTGAGGGATCGTTGATCCGGAAGTTGTGCCGCGGGATGTACATCTCCTTCTTGCCCACCAGCTTCCAGCTGTAGCGCTCGGGTGATCCGTTGAAGATGTAGTCGTCGTCGGAGGTGCGCATGCCGGCCGGCGGCACCGGATAGTCGTGCCCGATCTCGGGCGCCTTGCGGACCCGCCGCGTGCCGGGGTTGTACTGCCACGCCTGGGTGGCGTCGTCGGCGAAGTTGTTGGGCTGGTAGCCGACGTTGATCTGACCTGCGTCGCTCGGCGGTGCCAGCAGCTCGATGAACAGATAGCCGCCGACCTTGTCGCTGAAGCGCCCGCGCTCGTCGGGGTCCGGGTGGGCGCCGGTGTTCATGGTCGTGAAGTCCCACTTGCCCCAGGCGACGTCGCCGTTGCCGTGCACCATCGCGATGTCGTATACCGCGTGCTCGGTCCACGCCCGGTGCGGCTGGATCACGTTCCAGATGGCCTGCAGTCCGTTCTCCGGGAACGGGAACGGATGCGCACCCGCCATGCCTTCGAGGCCGAGGCCGTTGTCGACCAGCTTCGCGTTTTCGGCGTTGTACCGGACGACGTCGCAGACCCAGTCATGGAAGCGGAAATCGCGATGGCTCGGATACACGTGCATCCGGAAGGTCTCCGGGTACTTCTCGAACATCTGCTTCGGGCCCTCGGCGAGCCGGTCGGCGTGCTCCCGGTAGTTCTCGGCGGTGATCGTGAGCACCGGCTCCTCGTCGGCGTAGGGCCCCGGCTGGTAGCCGTGCGGCTCGCTCTGCCCCGGCCAGGTCTTGAACCACTTGCCGGTGTATTCGGCCACCCCGCTCTCGGTACCGGCGCGCGGTGCGCCCATGCAGGTGGTGTCCTCGCTGTCGAGCGCGGCGAGCTGCTCCTCCGTCGCCGCCGCATGGGACGCGCCGAACGGCCAGCACAGTGCGGCGATGGTGGCAATGCTCGCAACACGGGTCCGTTTCATGGTCGTCTCCTCGGGTCGTTGTCTTGGTGCCGGATGCGACCGGCCGTAGTGGTAATTACTAATTCATTTGGGATAACGTGTATTACCCTCGACGGACTAGTCGTGCCTTCTAGAAGAAGTCGTACTCGACACTGAGCCCGATGGTGTCGCGGTCGGCCAGCGGCCGGTCCAGGAAGTGGGGCGCACCGCCCAGGAAGCCGCTGTACTGGATGCCGATGGTCAGGCGCTGCTGGCGCGTGAAGTTGAAACCGATCCCGACCCGGGTATCGTTCTCGTCGAACAGCGAGCCGAAGGCCCCGTTGAGCGGGGACCGACCCTTCAGTGCCTGCTGGTAGGACACCGGCACGGTGAGGTTCCAGCCCGGGAAGACCGAGTAGCGCTGCAGGATCGCGAGCACCGAGATCGCCCACGCCTCCTCGTCGAACTGGAGCGTATTGAACATCTCGCCCTCGGTCGCGCCCTCCTGACTGGGCCGGGGCTGCACATCGGTCGCGCGCACCCAGCCAACCTCCGTGACCAGCGAGAGACTGTCGAACAGCCAGGGCGGCCGCCCGCTGTAGATGGCGTTTATCAGTACCTGATGGGTATTGGCGCGCGTCGGCGTCGGCACCGGCCCGTTCACACCATTGGGCACGTCGACGTTGACGTCCGCACCGCGCCGATGGATGGCCTCGGCACCGACGTTCAGCCCCATGACCACCGTCGAAAGGCTGAGCGCGTAGAGATCGACGTTGTCGAAGAAGCGGATGTTGTAGGTCGCGGGCACGCTGAGCCCGAGATCGGCGGTGGTGATCGCCGGAATGCCGATATCGCCGAGGATGTCCTGCTCGGGGATGATCGGCAGCTCGCCGAAGTTGGTCACCACTGCCGGCGTCTTCTGGTGGTAGCGCAGGTAGTAGGCGCCCAGCTCGGTGGTCGGCGTCAGCGAATAGGTGAGGCCGCCGCCGTACTGGGGATCGTCCGACTCGATGTAGCCGGCGAAGGTCGGGTTGATGCCCTCGGGGGCGTTCAGCACCGGGTTCAGTGGTGCGATCGGCAGCGAGAACGACGGCAGTCCGTCGAGCGGCAATCCGGCCAGCAGGTTCTCGAGCTGCTCGGTGGGCAGCCGGTCGTCGAACAGGGCTTCATCGATGGTCATGACCAGTCCCGATATATCGTCGAGATTGGTGAGGTCGAGCTCGGCGAGGTTCTCGAGATTGAGCGGATTCTTGAGCCCGTAGATCATCTCGGCACCGGGTCCGACGACATCCGTCGGCGAGTTGAAGGATCCGATCGGGTCCAGCTCGAAGGGCTTGTTCTCGAAGATGTACTGACCGAGCAGGGTCAGCCGGTTGGTGAGCGTGAAGCGGATGGAGGCCTGATTGACCGGCAGCAGGATGCTCTTGACGTCGATGCCCGGTACCGTCGCCCGGGTCGCGTCGGCGGGCGCCTGGGCCTGGGCAATACCGGCGAAGAACAGGCTCTCGCCCCACGCCGCGATGTGCTGCCCCAGGCGCACGTTCAGCGCCATGGTGTCGCCGAAGTAGAAGTTGCCGTAGGCGTACGCGTCCAGCAGACGCGCCCGCCGGCGGCTGCGCTCCTCCGCGTCGGATGTGAAGGTGTTGAACGGTTCCTGCGAAGTATTGATGCGATCCGGCGCATCGTGATCGTTGCGACCGGCATAGGCGTGGTCGTAGAACACGTCGCCCCGGATCAGCACCCCGTAGTCGCGCCACGAGAACTCGACGTCCCCGAGCGCCGAGGCGCGATTGTTCACCATCGACCACTGGTCGAAGTTGCGGTTGCCGTCGTCGTAGTTGTTGGACTCCGGGTACTTCAGGAAGTCCGCGACCGGAACGTCGGGACTGCCCGGTGCGTCGATGATGCGCGGATCGGGCGCTTCCAGCCGCCATGCGGCCGAGTAGCGCGCGGTCAGCGAGTAGTCGATGTCGATGCCGTTGAAGCTGGTCCGGCCGGCGTGCGCCGTGGCCCCCCAGGCCGTCATGGCGACGGCCGCAGCCGCGGCTACGTGATGCGCCCGGCCCAGGCGGCCGGCCCCCCGATGGCGATTCCGCATGGTCTCCTCCTCGTGTGCACTGCCGTTTCCGACCTCTTTGTCGTTGCGGGTCGGTCAGGCGGCGGCGCGTAGTTGCTCGGCGGTCCGGCGAATGCCCTCCTCGAGCGATACTGCCGGCCGCCAGTCGAGATCGCGGGCGGCCTTGGCGATGCTGAAGTAGTGGTGCGTCACCATGTAGCGCACCGAGAAGCGCGTCATGCCGTTCTCGGTGTTGAGCGTGCCGCCGCGCAGCGTGTCGATGCCCTCGGCCACGGCGGCGGCCGAATACGCCACCCAGTACGGCACCTTGCCGCGGATCGGCGGATGACCCATCTCGACGATCAGCTTCTCGATGAAGTCGAAGAACGCCATCGGCTCGCCGTTGGTGACGAAATAGGCCTGCCCGCTGACCGGCGATCCGGTGTCGAGCCGGGCCTCGGCAGCGACCACGGCATCGACCAGATTGTCGATGTAGGTGAAATCCGAGAGCTTGTCGCGATTGCCCACCGCGCGCGTCAGCTTGCCCGCCGCCGCCTTCTGGAGGATCGCCGGGATGAAGCGGTTGTCGCCGGCGCCGAAGACCACGTGCGGGCGGATGGCGCACGCATGCGCCCCGCCCTGCCCGCTGTGGGCCAGCACCAGCTTCTCGGCGGCGATCTTGCTGTCGGCGTAGGGCGCCTGCGAGATGCGGGAATACGGCAGCGTCTCGTCGCCGTTCTCGATGTCCTCACCCTCGTACACGGCGCTCGCCGAGCTCATGTAGACCAGCCGTGGAATGCCATGGGCACGACACGCGGCCAGGATGTTCTCGGTGCCGGTCAGGTTGACCGCCCACACGTCCTCCTCGCGGTTGTGCTTGGTATGCACCAGCGAGGCGTTGTGGATGACGCTGTCGACGCCGGACAACGCCTCCTGCACGGCAGCGGCATCGCGGATGTCGAGCTTGACGAAGCGCACATCCGGCCGGAAGGCACGGTCCAACATGTCCGCGCAGACGACCTCGAAGCCGTCGTCGGCGAAGCGGTCGACCAGCGCCCGCCCGACGAAGCCCTGCCCCCCCGTTATCAGTATCTTTCTGGCCATCGTGGTGCCCGTCTCCCTATTTGAAGGTGCCGAACGCCTGATCCCAGAACGGGAAGATCGAGGCGTAGTTGTACTTGAGCCTGGCGTGGTGGATGTCGTGCTTCTGGGCCCAGAAGTTGAAGAGCCGAAATGCCGGATGCGGCAGCACGAGATTGCCGTGCACGATGATGTTGACCGTGGAATAGACGAACCAGGTGGTCAGGAACGAGACCGTGCTGATCGGCCCGAGGATGACGATGGAAAGGCCCAGCAGCCCCAGCCCGGCCATGTTCTCGGCCGGATGCAGATAGATGCTCTCCGGCGCGGTCGGGAACTTCACGTAGTGGTGGATGCGATGCACGTGCTTGAGCACGCGCGGGTGGTGCATCACGCGGTGCAGGAAGTAGTACATGAAGTCATAGAGCAGCAGTACCGCGAGCACTTCGCCGATGAAGTGCGCGGTACCGGGCCAGCTCGCGTAGAGCACGCGGTCGCCGAGGAAGTAGAAGAACGCACCCAGCAACGACAGCGACAGCACGTTGTTCAGATTGGTGTTGAGCAGCAGCCTGGTGCGCGGGATCTGGTAGGTGCTCGGCGTGCGGATGCGGTACTTCGAGAAGCGCTCCGATCTCGCCGCCCACGCCAGCGCGTACATCAGCACCCCGTCGAATGCCAGGATCGCGGCCACGCCTATGAAGAATGCGGTGTCCATGGCTACCTCTTCGCTTGCTTGGACTTCTTGGTGAGGGCCGCACGCACGATCGCGAACAGGGCGCGGACGCGCGCGCGCAGGCCGGTGGCAAACATCAGCCGGATGCCGTTGCGTGCCGTGGCGTAGTCGCGCTCGCCGACCGGGTACAGCCGCGGCGGGATCGCCACCGGGAAGCGGTCGCTGAGCACCGCCTTCGCGTTGGTATAGGCGCGCAGTCCATCGCGACCGTTCATGCGGCCGAATCCGGAGTACTTGACGCCCCCGAAGGGCAGATCCTGATTCAGGTAGCAGAGACCGAAATCGTTGATGCAGGTCGCCCCGGCCTCGATGACGGCCGCGATGCGCGCGGCACGCAGCTTGTTGCGACTGAAGACCGACGACTGCAGCCCGAAACTGGTGGCGTTCGCGATCCGCACGGCCTCGTTGTCGTCGGGCACCCGCATGATCGCCATCACCGGGCCGAAGACCTCTTCGTTGGCGATGCGCATGTCGGGGGTGACATCCACCAGCACGGTGGGCGGATAGAAGTTGCCCTGCCCGCCCTCGGGCAGTGCACCGCCCACCAGCGCGCGCGCGCCGCTGGCAAGCGCGTCGCGCACCAGTTCGTCGACGATCGCGACCTGCTGCGGCGTGGTCATGGCGCCGACGTCGAGCGTGCCCGGGCGCTCGGGCACGCCCTGACGCAGCTCCGCCGCGTAGCGCACGACCGTATCGACGAAACGGTCGTGGATGCGCTCGTGCACGATGAGACGCTCGGAGGCGATGCAGTTCTGCCCGAGATTGATGAAGCAGCCGCTGAGCGCCGAGTGCACGGCCTGGCCCAGATGCGCATCGTCGCAGACGATCATCGGGTCCTTGCCGCCGAGCTCCATGACCACCGGCGTCAGATGCTCGGCACTGCCCTCGATGATGCGGCGGCCGTTGCCCACCGATCCGATGAACAGGATCTTCTGCACGCGGCTGCGCACCAGCGCCGCGCCGGTCTCGCCGAAGCCGTTGAGGATCTGCACGGTGTCCTTCGGGAAACCCTCGGCCTCCAGCGCTTCCTCGAAGACGCGCTGGAAGCGCCGGGTCGACCAGGCCACGGCCTCGGACGCCTTGATGACCACCGCGTTGCCCGCCATCAGCGGCGCGACCAGCGAACCGAAGATGTTCTGGAAGGGATAGTTCCACGGCACGATGCAGGCCACGACGCCGAGCGGGTGGTACTCGATGACCCCCTTCTTGTGCTTGAGCAGGCCGGACGGCACCTTCTCGGGCTTCAGATGCTTCTCGCCGTGGCGCATGACCCACTGGATCTTGTTGCACACCGGCATGACCTCGCCGAGCAGCGCGTTCTCCCAGGTCTTGCCCGAGTCCTCGACCACCGCGGCGCACAGCTCGTCGGCGTGATCGAGGATGTGCTGCAGCATGTGCCGCAGCACCCGGCGACGCTGCCGGAAGGTGCTTCGCGCCCACTCGCGCTGTGCCGCGCGGGCGCGCTCGACCGCCGCATGCACGTCCTCGGGACTGGCAACCGGCACTTCGCCGAGCGGTTCGCCGCTGGCGGCGTTGCGACATTCGATGACATCCGGCGTCTCGCCCGGACCCGGAACCGTTTTGCTCCTGTGCTGTGCGTATGCGCTCACGATGCAACCCCTTCGAGAATGAAATCGGCACCGCGGTAGCCGACCATCATGCTGGGCGCGTTGAGCGCCGACACCGGGATTGCCGGCATGACCGACGCATCAGCCACCCGCACATTGGCGAGACCCTTGACGCACAGCCGCGTATCGACCGGGCTGTCGCAGTCCTCTCCCATCCGGCAGCTACCGCAGTAATGGAAGGTGGTCATGGTGGCACCGTGAATCCAGCGCCGGCGCTTGCGTCGATCGGTCGATACCGCGGCCCGGGACAGCGCCCGCACGCCGGTCCCCGCCAGCGGGGCCTGCCGCGTGATGGCATGGGCGCGCATCACCGCCGCGTCCATGGTGTCGCGATCCGATTCGGTGGCGTAGTACGCGGGGTCGATGCGCGCCGGTACCGCCGGATCGCGGCTCGCCAGCCGAACGCTACCCTCGGAGGTGGGCTTTCCGAGGATGACGACCACGCCGAAGACCTTCGAGACGAAGCGACGGAGCGGTGGCAGTCGGAACGCGCCGTGCACCAGCGCACGCAGCAGGGCACGCAGCCAGCGCTGCCGGTACAGCCGGCCCGGGAGCGCCAGGATAGGGATCATGCGCAGCATCGATTCCTTCAGCGATGCCGGCGCGGCGTAGCAGACGAAGCAGCTGTCCGGAGCCGCGCCGTCGCCGGGTCGAGCGGCACCGAAGGCGTAGATCTGCGGATAGCGGAAATCCACCGGAGCCTCGCCGCGATAGAACATGCAGACATTGGGGTGGTCACGCAGGTGCGCACCCACGCCGGGTGCGTCGAGCACCGTGCCGATGCCCAGCCGCGCCAGTTCCTCGGACGGCCCGACACCGGACAGCTGGAGCAGCCTGGGCGTCTCCAGCGCTCCCGCGCACAGGATCACCTCGCGCGTGACGGCGATCCGGCGCACCGCGCCGGCCACGAGCACCTCGACGCCAATCGCGCGCCGCCGATCGTCGAACGCCAGCCGCTGCACCTCGGCGCCGGTGAGGCGCTGTACGCCGGCTCCGCCGGCCTCGTGCAGCCAGGCGCGGTAGGAGCTGCGCCGCGCATCGCCGTCGTAGTTCATGTCGTTGCAGCCGACGACTTCGGCGAGATCGCCGTCGTTGAGTCCGTCCTTGCGCGCGAATCCGGCCTCCTCCGCCGCCGCCATGAAGCGTTCGGCGAACGCGGTCGGCGTCCGTGGACGCACGCGCAGACGCGCCTCGACCGCCTCGAAGGCCGGCACGAGGTCCTCCCAGTGCCAGCCCGCCGGCCAGTCCGCGAAGTCGCGCCGGTCGCCGCGCGTGTAGACCATGCCGTTGACCGCGCCGCTGCCCCCCATGACGCGGCCGCTTCCCATGTACAGCGAACGCCCGCCGCAGTCCGCCTGCGGTGCGCTCATTCGGTGCCACATCAGCGCGTCGTTCGTGAAGGTGTGCTTGAAGCCGTCGGCGGACAGCGTTTCCGGATGTCGCTCGGCCTCGTCCCCGGCCTCGATCAGCAGGACGGTGCCCGCGCCGCCTTCGGCGAGTCTGGCGGCGACGATGCAGCCGGCCGAGCCGGCGCCGACCACGATGTAGTCGTAGCGCTCGGACGCCGCGATGCCCGCCCGCGCGCCGGCATGTGCATTGCCGGCGGTTTCGCGATGCTGCTCCGCTGTCCGTGTCTCGCCCCGCGCTTCGTGCATAATTGCGCTTACGTTTTTTGTAATTGCCGTTACTACACTAGAATGGGCGCGTACCGGTGTCAACATTCCCGCCCCGACCCGATGCGCGGCCCTCGCGCCCGGCAACGGCCGCTTCCAGGAAGTCGTCATGAGCAACCCCACCCGCAACGCCGACAGCACCACTGCCCGCCCCAGGGGCGGACGACGCCCGCAGGCCGCCGACCTCAAGGCCGCCAAGGACGCGCTCTACCGCAAGCACATCCTCGCGGTCGCCGAGAGCGTATTCGCCGACCAGGGTTTCGGCAGTGCCAAGATGCAGGACATCGCGCGCGCCGCCGGCATCTCGCTCGGCACGCTGTACCAGTCCTATCCGAGCAAGCGCGACCTGCATCGCGGCGTGCTGATCGCGCGCGACACCGAGATGTTCGAGGCGGTGATGCAGCAGGGTCAGGCGATCCTGCAGAACCCCGAATCGATGACCCGCCTGCTGTCCCTGCAGCGCATCCACCTGCAGTACCTGCTGGAGCACCCCGACTACCTGCGCATGCAGTTGCACGAGGGCTACGTCTGGTACCACGACGCCGCCTGGCCGAGCTCGGAGGAGCAGCAGCTGTGGGCGCGGGGCCTGGACGTCATCGAGCAGGTCTTCAACTGGGGCGCATCGCAGGGCCTGCTGGTGCCCGGCACGCCGCGCGACGATGCGCGCCTGCTCATGGTCATGCAGCAGACGCGCCTCGCGAACTGGGTGATGGCCGGCATGCAGGAACCGCACGACACCGTCATCGCCCGCATCCTCGCCGACTTCGTTCGCCAGTTCTGCCGCCCCGAGGTCGCCGCCCGCATGCTCGCTGCCGATGGCGGCGCGCTCAGCGACGACACGCGCGACGCGCTGCGCCGCCTCGCCGACTGAGGGCCACTCGACGGGTGCACGGCTCATCCTGTCGGACGACGACAGGCGCGTGCGGCGCCGGCGAAGGTGCCGGATCGAATCACAAGGGGAGACCACACCATGAATCAGCAGACCAACGGCGATTTCCCGGAAGGCGCGACCGTCGTCTTCGGCGGCAGCGGCGGCATCGGCGCCATCATCGCCGAGGGCTTCGGTCAGGCCGGCAGCAACGTGGCCGTGACCTACAACAGCAAGGCCGACCGGGCCCGCGAGGTCGCCGGCCGCATCTCCGGATCGGACGCGCGCGCCGAAGCCTTCCAGTGCGACGTGCGCGACGCCGCCCAGGTCGAGGCCTGCTGCCGATCGGTGCTGGAAACCTTCGGCGCCATCCACACCGTCGTCTTCGCCGCCGGCCCGGTGGTCGAGCAGAAGCTGCTCGCCGAAACCGAGCCGTCGCTCTGGGAACCCTCGGTCCAGATCGAGCTGCAGGGCTTCATGCACGTTACCCGCGCCTTCCTGCCCGCGCTGCGCGACAGCCAGGGCAGCTTCGTGCACATCGGCTCCGCCGGTGATCGCTGGTGGCCGCCCAGGGACGGCCTCTCGGTGGTCCCCAAGGCCGCCAACGAGGCGCTGATCCGCGGCATCGCCAAGGAGGAAGGTGTCAATGGCGTGCGCGCCAACTCGGTACTGGTCGGCGTCATCGAGGCCGGCATGTTCCTCGAGCTCCTCGAACGCGGCGTCTTCGACGACGCGTGGATCAACGAAACCCAGAAGCTGCTCGCGCTCAAGCGCTGGGGCAAGCCCGAGGACATCGCCAACGCGGCCGTCTTCCTGGCATCACGCAAGGCCGGCTATATCACCGGCGAGCAGTTAAATGTGTCCGGAGGCTTCGGAGTCTAGGCAGCGCCGACCGGCCCCGAAGGAAGGGACCGGCCGGCGCCCGGCCATCCGGACTAACTGCCGGCCCGCCGCAGCCCCTCCGGCGAGAACTCGCCGGCATGCGGCTCGCGCCGGTTCAGACGCGTGCCCATCGGCTCCTCGTTGTTGAGCTTCTCGATGCTGTAGGCCTTGGACACGAGGTCCTGGTAGATCGAGACGTTGTTGTAGTAGCCCTCGGCGTCGTAGGCGTAGATCATGCCGTCCTGCGAGACGCGCCAGAGCTCGCCACGGGTGTCGTAGTTCTCCCCCATGACCTTGTGCCAGCTGTCCTCCTCGACGTAGAAGCGGCGCTTGCCGTAGATGTGGCGCATGCCGTCCTTCAGCGTGCCTTCCACGACCCACACGCGGCGCAGTTCATGCCGGATGTATTCCGGGTCGGGATGACCGCGCGTGGTGATGAAGTCGTCGTACTCCAGCTCACGCGAGTCGAGCTGGTAGTTGTGGAAGGGCACGATCATCTCGCGCTTGCCCACCAGCTCCCACTCGAAGCGCGCCGGCGAGCCGTTGAAGCCGTTCTGCTCGTCGACCACGCGCGGACCGTTCGGCACCGGATAGTCGTGCTGCACGTCCGGGGTCTTGCGCACGCGGCGGGTGCCGGGATCGTACTGCCAGGCGTCGCGCGGCGTGCCGGAGTTGTCGTAGGTGTTGGACGACAGCGTGATGCGCCCGGCGTTGCGCGGCGGAGCTCGCTCCTCGCTCATGCTGTACGAGAAAACGTCACCGTCCTCCCAGCCTTCGCGGTCGTCGCCTCGCGTGTACGGGTTGTAGACCTTGAGGAAGACTTCCGATTCGGTGACGCTCCCGTTGGCGTGGACATAGCGCGAGATCTGCGGGGCCTCGATGAACCAGGGCGCGCTCGAGGTCAGGATGTTGTAGACCACCTGCAGGCCGTTGTCGGGGATCGGAAAGGCCACACCGCCGTAGGCACCCTCGAGGGTCAGTCCGTCGTTGGTGAGGCGGGCGTTCTCGGCGTTGAGTCGCACGTTCTCGTGCACGCGATCCGGGCGCCGGAAGTCGCGGTGCGTGGGATAGACGTGGATGCGATAGGTGTCCGGATAGGCCTCGAACAGCGCGAGCTGACCGGGCCCGAGCTTGTCGGCGTGCGCCTCGACGTTCTCGGCGGTGATGGTGTAGCGGACTTCGTCATCCGGGTAGGGGTTGGGGTTGTAGCTGCCGTCGTAGTCGACATGCGGGGGTGCGCCCAGCCACTTGCCGCTCCATTCGGGGATGGTACCGGCCTCGTTACCGGCCTTGACGGCCCCCACCGGGGTCAGTTCGTCGCCGAGGGCTTCGGGTCCGTAGTCGGCGGCGGTCGCCGACCCCATTACGGCAACCAGCGCGCCAGCGAGGGCGATGGATATGCGCTTGTGCATGATGATGGTCTCCAATGGTGCGGATCAGAAGCTGTACTTCGCGCTGAAGGAGGCGAAGCTGCGATCGGCCAGGCCGCGTCGGCCGACGTCGGGGCTTCCGTCGAAATGGTTGTAGGCGACCTCGAACTGGAGGTTCGCCAGATAGGTGAAGCCGAAGCCGATGCGGTAACGGCGGTCGCCCTGCCCGGTCAGGCTCCCGAGCGAGGCGTTGAGCGACGTGCTGCCCTCGAAGGCGTTGGAATGGGCAAGCGTCACGCCCAGATCCCAGCCCGGCAGCACCTGCTGATAGGTGAAGATCATCTGGCCCTGGAAGGCGGCCGCGTTCTTGCTCTTGCTGAGGTCATCGAAGGCCTGACCGTTCGCCATCACCGGATCGACATCGGCGACGTGTACTCCGGCAATCTCGCCGAGCACCACCAGCTGGTCCCAGAAGGCCGTCGGCAGGAAGATGTGGAAGGCGCCCAGATTGGCCTGCCAGACATCGCCGGTCGTGGGCGTCGGGGCCGGGGCACCAGCCAGTGCCGGTGCATTGACCGATATGCCGGCATCCCAGCGACGGCTCACCTCGGCGGTCAGTGCTGTGCCGCCGACATCCGTGCTCAGACTGATCGACGCGAGCCGGATGTCATCGGTGTACAGGATCTGGTAGCTGCTGTTGCCGCCGATGATGTCGACCGGACCGGGGTTGTTGAAGACGACTCCGGTCGGATTGGGGTCGTGATACTGCAGGTACTGAACGGCCACCTCGGTGCCGAGTCCGAACAGGTACTTCGCGGACACGCCCCACTGGCGGCCGTCCGCCGGCTTGATGTCCGCCCCGCGCTGTACCTGCAGCGTGCCCACCTGGGGGAACTCGACGAGCAGGAACTCCGCGCCCGGTCCGACGGTGTCGGTGGTGCTGAAGTAGGCGCCGACCGGGTTGAGTTCGGTGTAGTCGTTTTCGTACTGCACGTAGCCGGACAGGCCCAGGCGGGGTGTGATGCCCCACTGCACGTACACCTGCCCCACCGGGAGCAGCACGTCCTTGACCTCGGTGCCCGGCACGTTGGAGCTGGTCGCGTCGGCCGGACTCTGCGCGCCGCTGGTGTTGGGGAAGAACAGGCTCTCGCCCCAGGACACCACCTGCTCGCCGGCCCGCACGGACACGCTGGTTCCGCCGATGTCCCAGGTGCCGTAGGCATAGGCATCCAGAACCCGCGCGCGCCGCCCGAGCTGACTCTTCATGGCGTCGCTGAAGCGATCGGGGTCGCCGGCGCGATTGCGGCGGTTGGGTGCATCGTGATCGGGATCGCTGCCCGCCACCGCGGCATCGTAGAACGCGCTGCCGCGCGTGAAGATGCCCATGCGGTTGCGTTCGTAGCGGAACTCGCCCAGCGCCGCGACGCGGTTGTTGATGAGCGTGCCCGCATCGAAGTTGCGGTTGCCGTCGTCGCCGTTGATGTTGGCCTCGAGCCGGTCGGAAGCGTCGTCGACGCGCATCGCCGCGCTGTAGGTCAGGTTCAGCAGATACTCGATGCTGGTGCCGTCGGCGAAATCGACCGTGCCCGCCGTCGCGCCCCCCGCGCACAGCAGTGGCACGACACCACCCGCCACGCGGGCCCGCCACCCGGCGTACCGCCGATTGTCCTTCCGCTTCATGTCTCTCATCCGACTCCTCCTGCTGTTGGAATGCGCGGGTCCCGTGTGCCCGGGACTACCGTCGCGGTCTGCTCATGCCACTCCGGGGGTCATGCAATCTCCGATGACCGTTCGGCCATCCAGGGCGTGCAGCGGGAGCTGCAGCCGATACATCAGGTCGCGGCTGCCGGTCACCAGCCCGGTGAAGGTCCCGGTGACGAGCTGATAGGCGGCCTCGGCCATGGTCTCGACCGGCTCCACCCACTCCGGCCGCGTGCGACCGACCTCGCGCGCCACGCGCTCGGCACGCTCGGTGCGCGCTATGCGCTGCGGCGCCAGGGCGTTGACCAGCACCCCGCTGCCGTGCAGCTCGGCGGCAAGCCCCGTCGTCACCCGCTCCAGCGCTGCCTTCGACGCGCCGTACACGCTCAGGGCGTGCACCATCGCGGCCGGACCGGCATAGGGCACTTCGGGTTGCCGGACGGTATCGCTGCTGATGTTCAGGATCCGTCCCCAGCCCTTCGCGCGCATCGCCGGCAGCGACTGCTGCACCAGATCGATGGGCGCATCGAGATTGATGGCGAAAAGGCGCCGGCGGGTCGCGAGGGTCATCGCACTCGCGGGCTCGAATGCCGGTATCGCGGCGGCATTGTTGACCAGCACGTCGATGCCGCCGGCAAGCTCCGCGGCCTGGGCCACCAGTGCGCGCCGCGCCTCGTCATCGCCCAGCTCGGCCACCAGGCATTCCGCACGCCCGCCGCGAGCCCGGATGTCGTCGCGCGCCGCCTGCAGCGCATCCTGCGAGCGCGGCGAACTGCTCAGCACCACGGCGGCGCCGTGCGCGGCCAGACGGGTGGCTATCGCCCGTCCGATGCCGCGGCTGGCGCCGGTGACCAGCGCGCAGCGTCCGGAGAGAGTGGCCGGGGCGCCTGTCCCGGCAGCCGGCTCAGGCATGTTGCGGCACCGCTGCCGGGCGTACCCGGATCACCAGCAGCGCGGCCACGCATGCAAAGCCGATGAAGGTCCAGAAGGCCGCGTCATAGCTGCCGGTGCGGTCGAAGACCTCGCCGATGTAGCGCACCGAGAATACCGAGAGCGGCATGACGATCAGGCTCATGATGCCGGCCACCGATCCGAAGGAACGCGGACCGAAGCTGTCCGCGAGCAGGGTCATCCAGAGCGGATAGGCCCCGCCCACCGCGAGCCCGGCGGTGGCGCAGGCCACCACCAGCACGATGTGCCCCGGCGACAGCAGGAGCACGCTGAGGAACAGCAGGTGGCAGGCCGCCACCGCGACGAACAGCCAGCGCTTGTCCACCCGGTCGGCCAGCGCGCCGATGACCAGCTTGCCGACGATGGCCGACACCGTCAGACAGGACACCAGCAGCGCCGCCTGCGGCGTCGACAGCCCGGCATCCTCGCCGTACGGAACGATCGATGCCAGCAGCGCCTGATCGGCCCCGAACAGTAGACCGGCACCGAGCCCGATGAGCCAGAAATCGGCGTTCCCGAGCAGCTCGCGCAGTCGCCACTCCCGGCCCGGACCATCCGCGCTGCCAGCCGCCTCCGGCCCTGCGCCGTCGGCCCGCAGGCCGACGGCCTCGGGACGGTCGCGCACCAGCAGCAGCACCAGCATCAGCATGCCCGCTGCCGCCGCGAACCCGATCGCCGCCAGCGTGTCGCGCCAGCCGTAGGCCTCGAGCGATGCGGCGACCAGCGGCGGCACCGCGAATCCGCCGGCCGAGGTGGCCGTGGCGAGAAGGCCCATCGCCCGGCCGCGGCGCCGTGTGAACCAGCGCGACGTCAGCGTATTGGCGGCCAGCGCCCCGCAGGCCACCGTGCCGAACGCCACCGGCCCGAAGATCGCGGCAGCCAGCATCCACGGCGCACCGGCGCGCGCCATCAGCACGAAGCCGACGCCGAAGCCGACCGCGCCCGCGCCCATCACCAGTCGCGCCGAATACCGGTCGAGCAGTCGTCCGGCCACCGGCGACCACGCCGCCATGCCCAGCAGCAGCATGATGAAGCCGGTATTGGCATCGGCCCGCGACAGACCGAAGGTCTCGGACATCGGCGCCACGAAGAGTCCGAAGGTGTAGGTCGTGCTGCCGATGGCCAGCATCGTGCACGCGTAGCCGGCGAGCAGGACCCACCAGCCGCGATACGGGAGTGCGGTCATGGAGCGCCTACAGTGCGAAGGTGCGAAGGGCGTTGTCGCAGACGATCTTCTTCCGGTCGTGTTCCGGAATCTCGGCTTCGGTCAGCTGGCTGACCACCTGCTGCTGCGAGTGCGGCCAGCACGTCGCCGGGTGCGGGAAGTCGGTGGACCAGTACAGGCAATCGGCACCGAAGAAATCGTAGAAGGCCTTCAGGCCCTTGGGCTCGTACATGAAGGTCGCCCCGCACTGCTCGCGGAAGGTCTCCGACGGCGGACGGTTGACGCCCGGGAACTCGTAGTGCTCGTGCATGCGCGGGTCGAGCAGGAACTCGAAGAACCAGGGGATCCAGCCCAGGCCCGGCTCCACGAAGATCACGCGGAGCTTCGGGTACTTCTCCAGCGTGCCGGTCAGGATCCAGAAGCAGATGGCCTCCGCCAGCGGCGCCCAGGGCAGCGCCGTGAAGATGCCCTTCTGCGGCGTCGGGTCGCGACGGAAGATGCTCCAGAGCTCGGTCTTCGGCTCGAGGTGGTTCATGATCGTCAGGCCGGTCTCCTCGATGGTCCGCCAGAGCGGCTCGTAGACCGGATCGTGCAGGTCGGGCAGCCCCATGTCGGCCGGAAACGGTGTCACCTGCACGCACCGCGCCCGGTGATCACGCGCCAGCCGTTCGACCTCGCGGCAGGCGAAGTCGACGTCCATCAGGGGCAACTGGTAGGCGCAGAGCAGGCGGTCGGGGTCGTGTCCGGCAAAGTCGCTGAGCGCGCGGTTGTAGCCCTGGAATACCGCCTTCCAGTCATCACCCATCAGCGCCGGATGGCAGACCTTGGCGCCGCCCAGTTCGGGAAACAGCACCTCGGCCTGCACACCGTCACGGTCCATGGCGGCGAGCCTGGCTTCCGGCTCGCGATAACCGGGATCCTCCGACGCTTCCGGATCGACGAAATCGCGCAGTTCGAGATTGGGCTGACCGCCGCGCAGATGCTCGGCCGCGTAGGCCTCGGACTTCCTGCCCGCCTCGTCCCAGACCGCATGCAGGCGCGACGGGAGCCGCTCCTTGACCCACTCCCCGGTCAGGAACACATGCGAGTCCGCCGACACCAGCGTCTGCTGTGCCACAGCGTTCATGCCTCGTCTCCTCCCGCGATCGTGCGCGGTTCATCTGTTATGGAGACGACGCTATGGGGGCCCGGTCCGGCCGACCTCCCATATACGGACGAGATCGGAACGGAACCGGACCGGCGGTAGCGCGCGCTAGGCTCTCCGGCGGAAGAACCAGGTGCCCAGCGCGGGCAGCAGGCAGATGGCGCCGAACATGTTCACCAGGAACATGAAGGCCAGCAGGAGCCCCATGTCGGCCTGGAACTTGAGCGCGGACATGGTCCACGTCGCGACGCCGATCGACATGGTCAGCGCCGTGAACACGATGGCCGCACCGCGCTCGCGCATGCCGTGCTCGAAGGCCGCGCGGAAATCGCGCCCCTCGCCCATGTGATGCTGGATGCGCTCGAAGAGATAGAGACCGTAGTCCACGCCCACGCCGACGCCGAGCGCGATGACCGGCAGCGTCGCGGTCTTGAGACCGATACCGATCATCGCCATGAGTGCGTTGGCAAACACGCACACCATGGCCAGCGGCGCCAGTACGCACAGCGCCCCGATCCACGATCGGAAGGACAGCAGGCAGAACAGCAGCAGCGCACCGAAGATCGACAGCAGCATGCGGGCCTCGGCTTCGGCCACTGCCTCGTTGGTCGCCGCCATCACGCCGACGTTGCCGCTGGCCAGGCGGAAGGTCACGCCCTCCGTGTCGTCCTGCGCGATGAAGTCCTTGGCCTCTGCCACCGCGTGCGCCACCTTCTCGCCCTCGTGGTCCTCCATGAAGACCAGCACCTGGATGGCCCGGCAGCTCTCGTTGTTGAGCCCGAGCTGCGGGTCGAAGCCGCGCGAGCCGACCGCCAGGCCGGCCTGGCTGCGCGCCAGTGCCTGCCAGCGCGGATTGCCCTCGTTGAAGGCACCCACAACACGCTTGGTGACGCCGGCCACGCTGGTGACCGAGCGCACTCCGGCGACGCCGCGCATGTGCATCTCGAAGCGGTCGACGGCATCCATCACCGGGTAGTGCAGACAGGAATCGCCCTCGAAGTCCGGCGCCTCGACGATCACCGACAGGATGTCGGTGCCGATGTCGTAGCTGTTCGAGATCACGCGACCGTCGTAGTTGTAGCGCGAGTCGTGATGCAGCTCCGGCGCCCCGGTGCCGCTGTCGCCGATGACGAGATCGCGCGACTGCCAGGTCGCCGTCGCCAGCAGCACCACGCTGACCAGCAGCACCCATTTCGCGCCACCGGGCGTGGCGCAGGCCGAGATCAGCGAGAGCAGGTTGCGCGCAGTCGCCGACTCCGGCTTCCGGGCGCGCTCCAGGCTCTTGTCCTCGAGCTGCAGTCGCGACAGCAGGATGGGCAGGATCATCTTGTTGGTGATGATCATCAGCAGCACGCCGATGCTGGCGGTGATGCCGAGCTCGTGCACGATCGGGATGTCGATCAGCATGATGACGCCGAAGCCGAGCGCCTCGGTCAGCAGCGCCACCGACCCGGGCACGAACAGCTTGGTGAAGGCGCGTTCCGCCGCGGTGACCGAATCGGCGCCGTCTATGATCTCCAGACGCCAGGCGCTGGTCATCTGCACCGCGTGCGATACCCCGATGGCGAAGATCAGGAAGGGCACCAGGATCGACATCGGATCGATGCCGTATCCGATCGCCGGCAGCACACCGATCAGCCAGAGCACCGGCAGCGCGGCGACGAAGGTCGCGACGAAGGTGATGCGCAGCGACCGTGTGTACAGGTACAGCAGCAGCATGGTCAGCACGAAGGCCAGCGCGAAGAACGCGAACACGCCGAGCAGGCCCTTGATCACGTCGCCGAGCAGACGCGCGAAGCCGATGACGTTGACCTCGATGTTCTCGTTCTCGAACTGGTCGCGGATCTCGGTCAGCTTCTGCTGCACCAGCCAGTAGTCCACGCGCTCGCCGTCCGCGCCGCGCTCCAGCAGATCGGCGCGAATCAGCGCGCCCTTGTGGTCGTTCGCCACCAGCTCGCCGATGCGGCCGGAATGCTCGACGTTGTGCCGGATGGTCTCGAGTTGTTCCTCGGTGCCCGTGAACCGGGCCGGGATCACCGGCTCGCCGCGGAAGCCGTACTCGGTGACCTCGATGTAGATGGTGTCGGGCGTGAACAGCGAGGACACCGTGGTGCGATTGATCCCGGGGATGAAGAACACCGCGTCGGTGGCTTCCTCCAGCGCGGTCAGGAACTCCTCGTTGTAGATGTCGCCCTCGCCCTTCCAGCGCAGGTTGACCAGCACGCGGTTGGCGCCCGAGAAGTCATCCATGTACTCCATCATGGTGTCCATGTAGGAGTGGTTGACCGGAATGAGCTTCAGGAACCCCGGATCCAGCTCGATGCGGGAGGCGCTGAAGCCGAGCAGGGCCGTGACCAGCAGGAAGAAGATCGACAGCGGACGACGGCGCCCGATGATGAAGGAGCCCAGGCCGTCGACCATGCGATTGCCGCTGCTCATGCGTCGTCTCCGCCGTTGCGCCGCTCGCCGGTGGCGAGATCGATGAGCTGTGCACCCGGGTCACCACCGACCAGTACGGCCCCGTCGGGTGCCTCGAGCACGGTCGAATAGGTGCCCTGCTTGGAGGGAATCACGCGCCGGAACGTCCACTCGCCCGGTGTCGCGATCAGGATGGTGTGCATGGCGCCGACCAGGACCACGCGACCGTCCGCGAGCTGCGTGCCGCCGAACAGCGAATCGCTGATGCCGGTATCGACCGCTTGCCAGCTGTCGCCGTTGTCCTCGCTGAGGAAGGCGTTGCCGCGCATCCCGAAGGCCAGCCAGCGCCCGTCGCCGAGCGAGAGCGCACCGAACATCGATCCGGGGTAGTCCAGCTCGAGGGGATCCCAGGTCTGCCCGCCGTCGCGCGAGCGCAGCAGCAGTCCGCGCTCGGCCGCGATCAGCAGAGTCCCGTCCGCCCCGATGACGATATCGTTGAGATGGCTGCCGTTGAAGGCCTCGATCCGGCGCGACGTCCAGGTGTCGCCGCCGTCGCCGGATTCCAGGTACTGGCCGAATCCGCCCACCGCGACCAGCCGGTCGCCTCCGGGGACCTTCGCGATGTCGAGCAGCGGCTCGGGAACGTCGAGGTCGACGTGCACGTTCTGCCAGCTGCCACCGCCGTCGGTGCTGCGCAGGATCATGAGATTGTGTCCGACCGCGAACATGCGCCCGTCATCGACGGCGACGATGCGCGTGACCGGTGAGCCGTGGGTCTCGCCGACCTCGGCGTCGGTCCAGGGTCCCCGGGCGGATTCAGCGGTGAGGATGCGCCCCTTGGCGCCGCCGGCGACGAAGCCCGCGCCATCCCGCGCAAGTCCGTTGATGAGCAGCTGATCGGCCTGGAGTTGCGTCGGCGGATAGTCGGGCAGCGGTCGCGGCGAGAACGAGTAGACGGCACCCGCCGTGACCAGTGCCGCGAAGCCGATGGCCGGCCACCCCGCTGCGAAGCTGCCGCGCGACCGCGGTCGGCTGTCGGTACTGACGCTCTGCTGCATGCTCTGGCCTCCTCTTGCGCTTCCGGTCTGGCGCCGGATCCGATGCGTGTCTATCGTCGGTTGCGGGGGCTGTCCTCAGCCGGGAATCTCGAACAGGCCGGCAGCGCCCATGCCGCCGCCGATGCACATGGTCACCACCACGTAGCGCACACCGCGCCGGCGCCCCTCGATCAGGGCGTGCCCCACCATGCGCGCGCCGGACATGCCGAAGGGATGCCCGATGGCGATGGCGCCGCCATCGACGTTGAGGCGGTCGTTGTCGATGCCGAGCTGATCGCGGCAGTAGATCACCTGGCAGGCGAAGGCCTCGTTCAGCTCCCACAGCCCGATGTCGGCCACGCTCAGTCCGTGCCGCGCCAGGAGCTTCGGCACCGCGAAGACCGGGCCGATGCCCATCTCCTCGGGTCCGCAGCCGGCAACCGCGCATCCGCGATACAGGCCCAGGATCGGCAGGCCGTGCGACTCGGCGGCATCGCGCCGCATGAGCAGGGCCGCGGCGGCGCCATCGGAAAGCTGCGAGGCGTTGCCGGCGGTGATGAACCGGCCCTGCTCCACCCAGCGCCCGTTCTTCCATACCGGCTTGAGTCCGGAGAGCCCTTCCAGCGTGGTGTCGGCGCGGTTGCCCTCGTCCTGCTTCAGCGTCACCACCTCGTGGCCGGCGGGCTGCTTGTCGGCATCGAAGAGCAGCTTCTGCGCGGTCAGCGGCGCGATCTCGTCGTCGAAACGGCCGGCGCGCTGCGCTTCGGCCGTGCGCTGCTGGCTCTGGAAGGCGTAGGCGTCCTGCGCCTCGCGCGGGATGCCGTAGCGCTCGGCGACGATCTCGGCGGTCTCGATCATCGGAATGTAGGCGCCCGGCTCCTGCGCGATGACTGCTTCCGACACCGCGCGGTAGCTGTTCTTGTGCGGATTCTGCGTCAGCGAGATCGATTCCAGACCGCCGCCGATGACGATGTCCTGCTCGCCGGCGATGATGTTCTTGGCCGCGATGGCGATGCTCATCAGGCCCGAGGAACACTGGCGGTCGAGGGTCATGCCCGAGACCGTCTTCGGCAGCCCCGCGGTGTAGGTGCAGAGGCGGCCCAGGTTGTAGCCCTGGGTGCCCTGCTGCGCGGCGGCGCCGATGATGACATCGTCCACCGAGGCGGGATCGACGCCGGCGCGCTCGACGCAGGCCTTGATGACATGCCCGCCCAGCACCGGGGCCTCGGTGTCGTTGAAGGCCCCGCGATAGGCCTTGCCGATGGGCGTGCGGGCGACGGATACGATGGCGGCTTCGGGCATTTCGAACCTATCCTTGAACCACGGATTTCACGGATTTCGGGGATTGGTCGCTGGTGTCGCTGACAAGGTCAGCGCACACCAGAGACAAAAGACAATCTGTGGAAATCTGCGAAATCTGTGGTTCCAAAAAGATCAAAAGTAGTAACGGCTGATGGTGTCGGCGACGCAGGCCGGGCGTTCCTCGCCCTCGATCTCGACGGTGACGCGGATCACCGCCTGCGTGCCGCCATCCCGGGTCGCCTCGGCGGCGATCATCTCGCCGCGACCGCGGATGCGCGCGCCGACCTTGACTGCATTGGGAAAGCGCACCTTGTCGCAGCCGTAGTTGACGCCCATGCGCATGCCGCGGATCTCGACGATCTCGGGCAGGAAGCGGCTGACCAGCGACAGCGTGAGGTAGCCGTGCGCGATGGTGGCACCGAACGGCCCATCCTTCGCGCGCTCGGGATCGACGTGGATCCACTGGTGGTCGTCGGTGGCGTCGGCGAAGGTGTCGACGCGTTCCTGGGTAACGGTCAGCCACTCGCCGCTGCCGAGCTCCGTGCCGGCGGCGGCGAGGATGGCGTCCGGGGAATCGAAGACGGTGGCCATGAATCTCCTCAGGGATGCTGGCTGGAGGCCGAGAGCACCTCGCCCACCAGATAGGAACTGTAGTCGGACGCAAGCATCACGATGCAGTTGGCGATCTCCCAGACCTCGGCCGCGCGCCCGAAGGCCTCGCGGCTGGCGAGCTGCTCGAGCAGCTCCTGCGGCGCGGTCTTGCGCAGGTGGTCGTGGAAGGCGATGGACGGCGCCACCGCATTGATGCGGATGCCGTGATCGGCGGCCTCCAGCGCGCTGCAGCGGGTCAGCGCCATGACCCCGGCCTTGGCCGCGGCATAGTGGGCCTGCTCCTTCTGCGCCCGCCAGCCGAGCACCGAGGCATTGTTGACGATGGCCCCGCGCCCGCGGGGCTGCATCCTGCGCAGCATGGCGCGGGTCATGCGGAAGGTGCCGGTGAGGGTCACGTCGAGCACCCGGCTCCACTCATCGTCGGTCATGTCGACCACCAGGCGGCTGCCACCGAGGCCGGCGTTGTTGACCAGCAGGTCGACGCCGTCGCAGTGCGCCTCGGCCGCATCGATCAGCGCCTGCACCTCGTCCTCGACGGTGACGTTGGCGAGCTGGCCGGCGATCGCGGCATCCGGAAAATCCGCGCGCAGGCGGTCAACGGCCTCGCCCAGGCGGCGCTCGTGAATGTCCGCGATCATCAGCGCGCGGGCACCCTCCTCCAGCACACGCCGCGCCGTGGCATTGCCGATGCCGCCACCGGCCGCGGCCGTGATCAGCACCGACTTTCCGGCGAGCAGACCGTGCGCCGGCACGTAGTCCGGCGCCGGCGTCATGCCGCCACCTCGTCGCCATCAGCATCCGGAAAGCCAACCACCGATTTCACCGATTCCACAGATCGGGGATCGGTTGATGAAATCCGTCGCCGGTCAGCCTCGCCTGCGGCGCCGCTGCGCATCGCCATTGCGGTTCTCACGAAGGACAGGAAGAGAATCTGGGGAAATCTGTGCAATCTGTGGTTCCAGGTTTGTTCAACCGCGAGGCTCGCGCGGCAGGCCGAGGCCGCGCTCGGCGATCAGGTTGAGCTGGATCTCGTTGCTGCCGGCGTAGATGGTGTCGGCGCGCGAGAAGAAGAAGATCTGCTGCAGCCGCTTGATGGCGGGATCCTCGGAGGGCACATCGCCGTCGGGGCCGAGCACGTCCATCGCCAGCTTGCCGAGGTCGCGGTGCCAGTTGGACCAGTAGTACTTGTAGATCAGCGCCTCGCGCGTCAGCTTGAGGTCGTCGGCACCCGCCAGCATGCGCAGCGCGTTGTAGCGCATGACGCGCAGCCCGCCCCAGGCATCGGCGATGCGCGCCCGGATGTGCGGATCGCCGGCGCGGCCGGTGCGCTCCGCCGCCTCGATGACGAGCTGCAGCTCGTGCGCGAAATGCATCTGCTGGCCGAGCGTGGACACGCCGCGCTCGATCTCCAGCAGGCCCATCGCCACCGACCAGCCCTCGCCCGGAGCACCGACCAGACAGTCGGCCTCGGCCACCGCTTCGTCGAAGAAGACCTCGTTGAACTCGGAGCCGCCGCTCATCTGCCGGATCGGCCGGATGCTGATCCCGGGCTGGTCCAGCGGCATCAGCAGGAAGCTCAGGCCGTGCCGCCCCTTGCTGCCCGGCTCGCTGCGCGCGAGCACGAAGATCCAGTCCGACTCGTGCGCCAGCGAGGTCCAGATCTTCTGTCCGGACACCCGCCAGCTGCCGTCGTCGTGCTGCCAGCAGCGGGCCTGCACATTGGCCAGATCGGAGCCGGCGGCAGGCTCGGAGTAGCCCTGCGCCCAGAATTCGCGCCCCGCGACGATGCCGGGCAGGAAGCGCGCCTGCTGCGCTTCGCTGCCGTAGCGGATCAGCGCCGGCCCGATGAGCCCTTCGCCGATGTGCCCCATGCGACCCGGGCCGCCGGCGCGCGCGTATTCCTCGTGGAAGATGACCTGCTGGTCGATCGACAGACCGCGGCCGCCGAAGCGCTCCGGCCAGCCCACGCAGGTCCATCCGCCGGCCGCCAGCTCGCGCTCCCAGCGCTTGCGCAGCTCGGGGTCGGCCTCCTCGTCGCCGGGGCCGCCGCGATGCTTGAGGGCCGCGAAGGGCCCGGTCAGATGGGCGGCCATCCAGTCCGCGATCGCCGCGCGGAAATCCGTCGGCGCCGGCGGTGTCTTGTCGGCTGCCAGCGCCATCACGCCGCCTCGGCCCGGAAGAGGTGTGCCGCCACCTCGGCGCGCAGCGCCTCCGGGGTGCCCAGCCAGTGGTGCGCGGCCTGCATCCGCTTGAAATACAGGTGCGGGTCGTACTCCCAGGTGAAGCCCACCCCGCCGTGCAGCTGGATGGCCTCCTGGGCACAGAAGAAGCCGGTGGTGTCGGCGCGGGCGCGCAGCGCCGCGCATTCCGCAGCCAGCGCGGCCGTGTCGGTCCCGGTCTCGGCCAGTCGCGCCGCACCGTGGACGCCCGAGCGGAGCGCCTCGATCGCCACCATCATCTCGGCACAACGGTGCTTGACGGCCTGGAAGGAACCCACCGCGCGGCCGAACTGCTTGCGCTCGGCGACATAGGCAGTGGTCAGATCCAGGCACTGCTGCGCCGCCCCCAGGGTCTCGGCGGCAATCGCCAGACGCGCCAGCGCGGTCGCGCGCGGCAGCTCGCTGCGCAGGCGCCCGGCGTCGTCCACGCGCTCGGCCGCAACATCGCGCAGCGCGACCTCGGCGAAGCGGCGCGTGGCGTCCCAGCCGGCGCGGGTGCGCACGGTCACGCCCTCCGCCGCGCTCGGCACGGCGAACAGGCCGATGCCGTCGTCGCCGGGCAGACGCGCGAACAGCAGCAGCGTATCCACCGCGGCGGCGTCCGGCACCCGCGCAACGTCGCCCCGCAGGTGCCACCCCGCGTCGTCGGAACGCGCCTCCAGATTCTCCGCTGCATCGGTCCAGTCGGCGGTCGCGGGCAGCGGCGCCGAGAGGCCGACACGGCCCTCCGCGACGCCTGGCAGCCAGCGCCCCCGCGCACCGTCATCGGCGACCGTCCGAAGGAGGTTCGCACCCAGCGCCAGCGTCGCGAACAGCGGCGCACAGAGCAGATGCCTTCCGGCCTGCTCGAAGAGCAGCGCCTCGGTGAGCGCTCCCATGCCCATGCCGCCGTGTGCCTCGTCGATGCCGACCGCGCACCAGCCGAGCTCGCCGGCGATCCGGCGCCAGGCGTCGTGATCCACGCCGTCCTCGGCCTCGATGCAGGCGCGCACGGCCGCCGAGTCGCTGACGCCGTCGAGGAAGTCGGCGGCCGCGTCGCGGATCATGCGTTCGTCTTCGCTGAGGGAAAGTTCCATTGCCACGCAGTCGGAAGCGATGCGGCGATCTTGCGGGCGCGCACCGCCGGGCTCATCACCCGTTGGGATTAGTGAGGACGCCTTACCAGCGCGGTGGCGGACCATGCGCCGCCACCACGCCGGTTCGCGCGATCAGGTGCCGTAGACCTTCTGCGGCGCGGGCGCCTTCGCGATCAGCGCCTCGACCGCCCTGCCGATCTCGGCCGGCGCCCAGCGCGTGCCCTTGTCGTTGACCTCCCCGGTGCGCCAGCCATCGGCCACCGAGATGCGGCCGCCGTCGGCCTCGAAGACGCGGCCGCTCACGGCAGCAGACTGCGGACTGCACAGCCAGACCACGATGGGCGAGACGTTCTCGGGTGCGAAGTGGTCGAAGCCGTCCTCGGGCTTCTTCATGACGTCGGCGAAGACGTCCTCGGTCATGCCGGTGCGCGCCGCCGGCGCCAGCGCGTTGGACGTGATGCCGTAGCGGCCGAGCTCGGCGGCCTGGATCAGCGTCAGCGTGGCGATGCCGCCCTTGGCGGCGCCGTAGTTGCTCTGCCCCACCGAGCCCTGCAGACCGGCACCGGAGGTGGTGTTGATGATGCGCGCGTCGACCTTCTCGCCGCGCTCCTTGACCTGTGCGCGCCAGCGCTTCACCAGCACGTTGCTGATGCAGAAGTGGCCCTTGAGATGGACCTTGACGACGATGTCCCAGTCCTCCTCGGACATGCTGGCGAACATCTTGTCGCGCAGCACGCCGGCATTGTTGACCACGGCGTGCACGTCGCCGAAGGCCTCGGCGGCGGCATTGACGATGGCCTCGGCGCCGCTGGTGGTGGTGATGTCATCGCTGTTGGCAATGGCGCGGCCACCGGCGGCGTCGATCTCGCCGGCCACGGTTTCGGCCGCCTCGCGGTTGATGTCGTTGACCAGCACCGCCGCGCCTTCCGCCGCCAGCGCGAGCGCGTGCGCCCGGCCCAGACCGCCACCTGCGCCGGTGATGATGACGCTGCGTCCTTCACAAATTGCCATTGCTGGCTCCTTCCAGGATATTCGTTACAAAAAAGCGCTTGAACCACAGATTTCACGGATTCACACAGATCTTTCTCTCTGTTTCCTTTTCCGGAACTGCGGAATCTGTGCGATCCGTGGTTTCAAAGCCGCTCGATGATGGTGACGTTGGCCACGCCGCCGCCCTCGCACATGGTCTGCAGGCCGTAGCGGCCGCCGCGCCGCTCGAGCTCGTGGAGCAGCGTGGTCATGAGCTTGGTGCCGGTCGCGCCCAGCGGGTGGCCGAGCGCGATGGCGCCGCCGTTGACGTTGACCTGCTCGTGCGCGAAGCCGGTTTCGTGCATCCACGCCATGGGCACCGGCGCGAAGGCCTCGTTGCATTCGGCGATATCGATGTCGGACGGCTTGAGACCGGTCTTCTTCAGCGCGTGCTGGGTCGCCGGGATGGGGGCGGTCAGCATGGCGATCGGGTCGTCACCCATAAGCCCCATGTAGTGGATGCGGGCGCGCGGCTTCAGGCCGTAGCGCTTGAGCGCGGCTTCCGACACCACCAGCATCGCCGAGGCGCCGTCGCAGGTCTGGCTGGCCACCGCGGCGGTCAGGCTGCCGCCCTCGGCCAGCACCTCGAGCTCGGCCATCTTCTCGAGCGAGGTCTCGCGCGTGGTTTCGTCCTGCTCGAGTCCGTTGAGCGGGACGAGCTCGCGGTCGAAGTGGCCCGCCGCGATGGCGGCGCGCCCGCGCTCGTGGCTCTCCAGTGCGAAGCGCTCCATGGCCTCGCGGTCGAAGCCCCAGCGGTCCGCGATCATCTGCGCGCCGTTGAACTGCGTCACCGGCGCATCGCCGAAGCGCGCCTTCCAGCCCTTGCTGCCGGAGAACGGATCGTCGAAGCCCAGCGGGCGGCCGGCCATCATCGACGAGCCGATCGGCACGCTGCTCATGGTCTGCACGCCGCCGGCGATGACGACGTCCTGAACGCCGCTCATCACCGCCTGTGCGGCGAAGTGCACGGCCTGCTGCGACGAGCCGCACTGCCGATCGATGGTGACGCCCGGCACGCTGAGCGGCAGCCCCGCCGCCAGCCAGCAGGTGCGCGCGATGTTGCCCGCCATCGGGCCGACGGTGTCGACACAGCCGAAGACGACATCGTCGATCTCCTCGGCCGGCACCGGATTGCGATCGACCACCGCCTTGATGACGTGCGCCCCCAGGTCGGCGGCGTGGACTTCGGCGAGACTCCCGCGGCGCTTGCCGGTGGGCGTGCGCAGCGCGTCTACGAGATAGGCTTCGGGCATCGGTGACTCCTGGTTGTCAATGCGCCGACGCCTGCGCACAGGCGCCGCCGCTTCGGTTGAAGGGATGCCGGCTCCGCAGGTGGACGGCGGGCCGGCTCCCGGCGTTCTGGCGAAACGGACCGCTCACGCGGTCTCGAAGGTGCTGGCCGGACCGAGCGCCGCTTCATCCGCGAAGATGGCATCGGCCACGAGTGCCTTGTGGTGCGCGAGATCGCCCCAGGCGTTGTCGAGCACCCAGGCACGCTTCATGAACATCTGCAGGTCGGCCTCCCAGGTATAGCCCATGGCGCCGTGCGCCTGGAGGCTGGCGCGCGCCGCCTTGTGCGCCGCGTCGCTGGCCTGGATGCGGGCCTGCGCGATGGCATGGGCGGCGCCGGCATGCCCGTGCGCCAGGGCATAGGCGGCGCGATGGAGCACCGGCTCGGCGAACTCGATGGCGACCGCGACATCCGCCAGCGGATGCTTGACCCCCTGGAAGCTGCCGATGATCTTGCCGAACTGCTTGCGCTGCGCGGCGTGATCGACGCCGAGGTCGAGCATGCGCTGCGCCAGGCCGATCAGCTGGGCGGCCACCGCCAGCGCGCCGCGATTGCTGGTGTCGGCCCACAGCCGTGCGCCGATGCGTGCGTCGGCGATGCGGTTCGCGGCTTCCGGCGTCCAGTCGACGGTGAACAGCCGCCGCGACATGTCGATGCTCGGCTGCGCGGTCAGGGTGACCTGATCCGGCGTCAGCGCGTGCACGGCGTCCTCGTGCCACAGCAGCAGCAGATCGGCCGTGCCGGCGTCCGCGACGAAGGGGTTGACCGGATGCCCCACCGCCACGCGCGCGCTGCCGTCGGCGATGCGCGGCAGCCACTCGCGCTTGAGCGCGACGTCGGCGGCCAGTCCGCAGATCAGGCCGGTGCCCAGATAGGCGGTATCGATCAGCGAATCCGGAATGGCGTAGTAGCCCAGCTCCTGCTGGACCAGCACCCAGTCGAGGTCGCCGAGCGCGATGCCGCCGAACTCCTCCGGCACCGACAGTGCCGTAAGGCCCTGATCGGCCAGCTTGGCGCGCAGCTCCGCGGAGCGCCCGCTCTGGGTCTCCCAGATGTCGCGCAGCATTTCCGGCGCGGCCTCGACGACGAGGAACTTGCGGATGGCGTCGCGGAAGGCGAGCTGATGGCTCTCGAAGGTGAAGTCCATGGTCAGGCTCGGGGCAGGCCGAGCATGCGCTCGGCGATGATGTTGCGCTGGATCTCGTTGGTGCCGGCGTAGATGGGGCCGGCCTGGGCGAACAGGAATCCGTCCAGCCAGTGGCCGATGCCGGCCGCCTCGGGCGCGTGCGGCAGCAGCTCGGCGCGCGCGCCGAGGATCTTCATGGCTGTGTCGTGCAGCATCAGATCGAGCTCGGACCAGAAGATCTTGTTGGTGCTGGCCTCGATGCCGATGCTCCCGCCCTTGGCGATGCGCGAGGCCGTGCGATAAGTGGCCAGCGCATAGGCCTCGGCGGCGACGTAGCCGCGCAGCACCGCATCGCGGATGCCGGGATCGCGGTCGGCGCGTGCCTGGTTGGCGCGATACAGCGCCACCAGCGCCTTGGCGGTCTGCTGGAAGCGACCCGGCGAGCGCAGCATGAGGCCACGCTCGAAACCGGCCGTGGCCATGGCGATGCGCCAGCCGGCGCCCTCGTCGCCGAGCCGGTTCTCCACCGGCACGCGCACGTTGTCGAAGAAGATCTCGGCAAAGCCGGGCTGCCCGTTGAGCTGGCGGATCGGCCGGATGCTGATGCCCGGCAGGTCCAGCGGCAGCAGCACGAAGCTCATGCCCTGGTGGCGCTGCGCCCTGGCGTCGCTGCGGAACAGCCCGAACAGCCAGTCGGCATAGACCGCACGCGTCGACCAGGTCTTCTGGCCGTTGATGACGTAGTGGTCGCCGTCACGCTCGGCCCGGCAGCGGATGGCCGCCATGTCGGAACCGGCGCCGGGCTCGGACCACCCCTGCGCCCAGATGTCCTCGCCCGATGCCATGCGCGGCAGGAAGCGCGCCTTCTGCTCCTCGGTGCCGTACTCCATCAGGGTCGGCGCCAGCAGGAAGATGCCGTTCTGGTTGACGCGCAGCGGCGCGCCCGAGCCCCAGTACTCTTCCTCGAAGATCAGCCAGTCGATGAGGCCGAGGTCGCGGCCGCCGAAGGCGGTCGGCCAGGTCACCGCGGACCAGCCGCCGGCATGCAGCGTGCGCTCCCACTCGCGGTGCGCCGCGAACCCTTCCTCGGTGTCGAGGCTCGGCAGCGGCTCCTTCGGTACGTGTTCGGCGAGCCAGGCGCGCACTTCCTCGCGGAAGCTGTGCTGGCTCCGGGTGTATTCCAGTCTCATGGGGTCTCGGGGGTGTTGTGATCGCGCGCGTCGAACCGCGCGTCGCGTTTTTCGACAAAGGCCCGCCGCGTCTCGGCGGAGTCCGGGCTCATGTAGGCCTGGAGCGTGAAACCCTGCTCCCAGCGGTACTTGTCCTCGAGGTTGCCGTCCTCGATGCCGTTGAGCGATTCCTTGGCCAGCCGCAGCATGGCCGCGCTCTTGCCGGCGATCCGGGCGGCCAGCGCCATGGCACGATCGCGCAGCTCGGCATCCGGCACCACCGCCTCGACGGCGCCCAGGCGGTGCGCCTCGGCGGCATCGATGGGATCGCCGGTGAAGTACATCGCGCGCACCTTCTGCACCGGGAACAGGCGCTGGAGGTGGGCGCCGCCGCCCATCGCGCCGCGATCGACCTCGGGCACGCCGAAGCTGGCGCTCTCGGCGGCGACCAGCACGTCGGCGGCTCCGGCGATGCCGATGCCGCCGCCAAGCACGAAGCCGTGCAGCGCCACGATCACCGGCAGCGGGTTGCGATGGATCGCCTCGAAGGTGCGGTAGTTGCCGGCGTTGACGTCGACGATGCGCTCGGGATGCGCATCCAGCTCCTTGATGTCGACGCCGGCGCAGAAGCCCTTGCCCTCGGCGCGAATGACGATGACGGCGATGTCGGCGCGCGCGCCGAGGGCGTGAATGGCATCGGCCAGCGCGTGCCAGCCGTCGCTGTCGAGAGCGTTGACCGGCGGCTTGGCGAGGACCAGCTCGCCGATGCCGTCGCTGCATTCGATGCGAAACGGTGTGCTCATGCCGCGTCTCCCTGCTTGCTGGTGTCGGCCGCGCCGTCCGTCGGCCGCGGCAGCGCCTCGAGGCGAGCGACGGCATCGGCCATGATGGTGTCGATGAGGCTGGCCACCGGCGGCAGGTCGTCGAGCACCGAGGCCACCTGTCCGCTGGGCAGCACGCCCTCGTCCGGATGCCCCTCGACCATCGCGCGCTGGATCAGCACCGGCGCGTTCGCGGCCGACAGGGTCTGGGTGATGGAATCGCCCGAGCGCATCGCCGCCACGAAGGTGCGCAGCATGTGCGCAATGCTCATGCCGGTGCGCTGCTTCCAGCGCCAGGCCGAACCCAGCGCCACGAATAGGCGACGCAGGCTGCCGCCGCGCTCGAGCCGCTCGAGATAGGGGTTGTCGATCATGCGCTGCGGCATGCCGTCGACCGCGGTCGACGCGCGGATCCTCGCCGCATCGCGGACTTGCTGGTAGCGCGCGAGCGTGCTGCGCGGCACCGGCGATTCGGCGGTCATCAGGAAGCGCGTGCCCATGGCGATGCCGGCCGCGCCCCAGGCCAGCGCGGCCGCCAGACCGCGACCGTCGTGGAAGCCGCCGGCGGCGACCACCGGCACGTCCACTGCCTTCAGCACCTGCGGAAGCAGCAGCGTGGTGGGCGTCGATCCGGTATGCCCGCCGCCCTCGCCGCCCTGCACGGTGATGATGTCCGCGCCCAGCTCGACCGCCTTCACGGCGTGCTTGAGCGCGCCCACCGTGGGCATGCACAGCACGCCGGCGTCCTTGAAGCGACGGATGGTCGCGGCGTCGGGCCCGCGTCCGTAGCTCACCGCGCGCACGCGGTCGGCATTGGCCAGCACGCGCTCGATGACGTCCTGCGCGTTGGGCTGGAACATGTGGAAGTTGACGCCGAAGGGTCCGCTGCAGCTGTCGCGCAGATCGGCCAGCGCGGCGTCCAGCTCCGGTGTCGACATGGTCGCGGCTGCCAGGAAGCCGAAGCCGCCGGCATTGGTTGTGGCGGCGACCAGCTTCGCGTCGGCCACCCATCCCATCGCGGTCTGCACCACGGGATGGCGGCAGCCCAGCATCTCCGTCAGCGGCGTGCGGATCTCCGGCATCAGCGCTGCACGATGACGCAGGACCCGTGACCGAAGAGGCCCTGATTGGCGGTGATGCCGACGCGCGCGCCGTCGACCTGGCGACTGCCCGCCCGGCCCGAGAGCTGCCAGTGCAGCTCGCAGACCTGCGCGATGGCCTGCGCCGGCACGGCCTCGCCGAAGCACGCCAGCCCGCCGGAGGGGTTGACCGGGAGCCGGCCACCGACGGCGGTGTCGCCGCGGCGCAGCCACTGCGCCGCCTCGCCGCGCGCGCACAGCCCGAGATCCTCCATCCAGTCGAGCTCGAGCGCGGTGGACAGATCGTAGACCTCGGCGACGTTGACATCCCCGGGCCCGATGCCGGCCTGCTCGAAGGCGGGTTTCGCCAGCGTGGCGCGGAAGCTGTGCGGCTCGGCGGCCACCGCCGAGTCGGTCGCCAGATCCGGCATCTCGACCGTGCTGGACGCGAAGGTCGGCGTGGCGGTCGAGATCCCCGCCACGCGCGGCGCATCGGCGCGCCCGAGGCGCCTGGCGTAGGCCTCGCTGCAGACCACCAGCGCGGCCCCGCCGTCGGAAGTGGCGCAGACATCCATCAGGCGCAGCGGATCGGCCACCACCGGCGAGTCGGCGACATCCTGCGCCGAGAAGCGCTTGCGGTAGCGCGCGTTGGCGTTGTCGGCACCGTGCGCGGCGTTCTTGACCTTGACCGCGGCGAAATCCTCGACGGTATCGCCGTACATGGCCATGCGCCGGCGCGCGTACAGCGCGAAGTAGGTCGGGTTGGTGATACCCACGCGGAAGCGCACCCAGTCCGGATCGTCGGGGCGCTCGCCGGCGTTGGGCTTGAGGAAGCCCTTGGGCGTGGTGTCGGCCCCCACCACCAGTGCGACCTCGCACTCGCCGGCCAGGATCTTGGCGCGCGCCGCGGCCAGCGCCTGGGCACCGGAGGCACAGGCGGCGTAGGAGGTGTTGACCTGCGCGCCCTGCCAGCCCAGCGCCTGCGCGAAGGTGGCGCCGGCAACGTAGCCGGGATAGCCGCAGCGCACGGTGGCCGCGCCCGAGACGAAGCCGACATCGCGCCACGGCACGCCGGCCTCGGCCAGCGCCGCGCGCGCGGCGTGCACGCCGTAGCGCACGAAGTTGTGCCCCCACTTGCCCCAGGGGTGCATGCCGGCGCCGAGTATCGCGACCGAGCCGCTCATGCCGCACCTCCGGCGACCGGGCGCCACTTCCAGATCAGCGCGTCGCCGTCGTCGTCGGTGTACAGCGCCTCGACGACCAGCTCCATGGCCATGCCCACTTCGAGATCGGCGAGCCCGGTGCCGGCAGCGCACTGGCCGAGCACGACCATGCGCTCGCCGTCGAGCTCGACCGCCGCGATGGCGAAGGGCTCGTAGGGATCCGATACCGGCACGTACGGCGGCGGCGGCTGATAGGCCGCATTGGTGTAGGACCACAGGCGGCCGGTCCGCGACAGCGGCAGATCCTCGAAGGTCTCGCTGTCGCAGTCCGGATGCCGGCAGAAGCTGTCGAGGCGCGGAAAGTAGTAGGTGCCGCAGCCGGTGCAGCGGCTGCCCAGCAGGTGCGGCACCCCATCCACCTCGGTGAGATAGCCGTCGAGGGCGTGACGCGGGGCGGTTTCGGTCATGCCGCCTCCCGGATCGCCGGCGGATTGTCCTTGATCTGGCGGGCGCGCAGGCCGTGCGGATCCATGCGCGCGATGACCGCGAGCTGCTCGGCGGTGGGCAGCGGCGTCTCGGTCATGTCCTCGGCCGCCAGCAGCGGAAAGCCGGTGGCCGCCTGGACCTCCTCGAAGCTCACGCCCGGGTGCAGCGAGCGCACCCGCGCGGCATGGTCGGGGCCGTCGAAATCCATCACGCAGAGATTGGTCACGATGATGCCCAGCGTCGCGAAGTCGCGCTTCATTCCGGGCTCCCAGCGCTCCGGCCTGAAGCCGACGCCGCTGACCATGTCGACCTCGCCCTCGACGAACACGCGCGTGTTGTGCTGCGGCACGAAGAAGGAGTTGCGATGGTTGATGCTGTTGCCGGGCAACCCGCGCACACCCAGGATGGCGGCCTTGGGCTGCTCGTAAGTGCCACCGACCACCGAAAGATTGGTCTGCGCCCAGCGATCGATCTGCGTCGGCCCGATCATGGCGTGGCGCGCGCCGAACCAGACGCACTCGAACACCCGCTCGAAGGGCATGTAGCCCTCGTAGCGCGGCTGGTAGTCGCCGCGCGGGCCGATGGGCACCGGCTCGGCGACCAGATGCGCCTCGCTATCGGTCATCAGAAGCTCGGGCGAGTGCGTGAGCTTGGCGAGGCTCGCGCCCAGGCGCGGGATCGGGCCTATGCCGGAGGCGAAGATCTCGCCGTTGTCGCGCCAGGCTTCGCTGGCGGCGACGATCATCAGTTCCGCGAGGGTCGGCGATTCAGACATGCTGCTTCTCCGCGGTAAAGGGGGTGGCGTCGGCGGGCATCGTCAAAACACCGGCAGCGGCAGGCCGCGCACGTGGGCCTCGCCGCCGACGGCGTCGAGATAGGCGGCCTCGCCGGGCGCGACGTAGTGATCGAAGTAGCCGGTCCAGCCATCGGCCTCGGCGGCCGAGGCGTTGTAGGCCTTGAGATGGGCCATGTCCCATCCGTAGTCCGGCCCCATGTAGGTGGGATGCGCACCGCACGGCGCGTGCACCACGCCGCTGACGAGGTAGCGCTCGAAGCGGTTCTCGACGGCGGCATCCGCATCCAGTGCCAGATGGTCCTCGAGCTGCTCGCAGCTCACGTAGGTGGCATCGGCGGCACGCGCGAACAGGTGATCGAAGAACAGGTCGCGCCCGCGCATCAGCGTATTGCCCAGCCGGTCCGCGACATTGACGTGCAGCAGGCAGGCATCGAGCTTCAGCGCCGGCATGGCGACGTAGACCTCGCCGTCGTCGTAGGGCGAGGCAACCGTCTTCAGCTCCGGATTGCGCTTCATCACGTCGGTGGCGAGCCCGACCCTGGTGGGCAGGAAGGACATGCGCATGCCGGCGGCGCGCAGGCCCCACTCGAACATGCCCTCGTCCAGCTCCATGATCGACAGCTCGCCGCTCTGGCGCGCCTTGCGGAAGTACGGCTCGAGCGGGATGGCGTCCATGGTCACGAAGGGATAGACCAGACGCTTCACCTTGCCCGCGGCGCACAGCATGCCGACCTCCGGGCCGCCGTAGGCCACCACGGTGAGATCGCGCACGTCCGAGCGCAGCAGCTCGCGCACCAGCGCCATCGGCTTGCGCCGCGGCCCCCAGCCGCCGATGCCCAGCGTCATGCCGCTTTCCAGACGGCCGATGACCTCGGCCGCCGCCATGTTCTTGTCCAGCGCCATGCTCTCCCCTTACTGGAAGCCGACCGAGAAGTCGTGGCCCCAGATGCTCACGCTCTCGGTGTGGGTGGTCTCGTGGCGACTCGGATCGACGATCTCCCCGCCCCAGCCGAACTCCAGCGCGAAATTCGACGGCGTCATCATGTAGAACGACGTCATCTTGTCGTTGGTGTGCTGCCCCAGGGTCGCCATAAGCTTGACGTCGAACGCCTGCATGCGGTCGTGCGCCCTGCCGACCTCGGTCATCGACTCGACCTCCACCATGATGTGGACGCAGCCCGCCGGATTCGGCATCTCGGCCAGCGCGAGGCTGTGGTGACGGCCGTTGATGCAGTGCAGGAAGTGAATGCGCATGCCCGGAGAGCCGTCCGGCGGCTGGAAGTTGAACTCGTCCGAGACACCGAAGCCCAGCCGTTCCACGAAGAAGGCGCGCGTCTCGTCGAAGGGCAGCGCCGGCAGCACCGTGTGCCCCATGCCGTACTTGCCGGTCTTGAAGGCCGGAACCCCGATCGGCGACACGAAGGCTTCGCTGCCGCCGGTGTAGCCGTGGCCGAGTTCGTGGCGGTTGCCGGCCGGGTCGCGGAAGGTCGCGATGTCGCTGACGCGCCGCGCCTGCTTCAGCGCCGCGTCCCCGCGCTCGACCGGCTGGCCGGCTGCCTCGATGACCGCGATGGTCTCCTCGAAGGCGGCCGCATCGGCGACTTCCCACCCGGAGGCGAAATAGCGATCCTCGTCCCCGGCAACCACGCTGATGCGGAAATCGCGCTCGTCCATCTTCAGCGCGAGCCCGTCGCCGTCGTCCAGCGCCTGCATGCCGAGCACCTGCTCGGCGTACGCGCGCCAGCGCGGGATGTCGGTGGATTCGGCCACGACATAGGCGAGCTGGGAAACTTGCGGCATGGCGGTCTCTGCCCCTTGAAGTGCGCCGCCATTATCAAAAACCCCACCCCCCACCAGCTTCGTCTATTGGGGTGAGTCCAGACCGAAGTGCCAGTGGCACTTCGCAGCTGGACTCACCGCCGTGGCCACGGATGGCCGCGGCAGGGTCACTTAGCGAGGCCCGGATGGCCGAGCTTAGTGACCGCGGGCGAGCTGCGACCGAGGTGCCAGTGGCACCTCGCAGCGCGGTGAGCGCTCGGACATGGATGTCCGAGCCGGGGGTGGTTGAAGCTCGGCTGTCGCGCCACGGACGGCCACTCGGCGCCCAAGCCCGCCCGCCATTGAGCAAAGGTGCCCCACCCGATCCGGAACACCCCACCCCGTCACCCCCGCCGCACATCCCCCCGCGCATCCGCCAGAACCCGATCCCGCGCCCTCACGTTCCGCCGCCGATACACCCAGGTCCCCACCTTCATCCACAACGGCTCATTCAGCGTGAAGCTCTTGCGCTCGCACCGTCGCGTGATGCGCCAGCCGTGCTCGGTGCGTCGGTATTCGTCCTCGTACCAGACGCCGATCACCATGGTCCGCTTCAGACCCGGGATCAGGTCCGGCAGCACCATGGGGTTGAGGCAGGCGACCTGCCCGGTGGCCGTATCCCCGTCGATGCAGTAGCTGAAGTTGCCGACGAAGTGCATGAAGCCGCCGAACAGGCCCAGCGACTCGGGCAGCCATGCCCTGACCTCCGGATAGCACCCCGCAATGCCGCCGGCAGCGGTGTAGTCGATCCAGGCATCGGGCTGGAACACCGCGTCCAGCCGATCCCACTCCCGGGCATCGATGGCGTTGGCATACGCAATGGCAAGGCGCTGCAGCGCAGCGCGATCGTCCGCTTCCGGGCCATTCATGCCCGGCTGCGGCTCATGCCCGGCGGCCCGCGCCATCGTCGAGCCGCCCCTTGTCCCCCGCCTGGAGAATGCCGCGCTCGATGCAGAAGTCCAGCAGATCGCGCAGCGTCTCGTCGGTGGGCCGGGGCTGGTAGCCGAGCTCGCGGGCGGCCTTGGAATGATCGATGGGACCGGAGGTCTCGATGGTGGCAAGCGCAACCTCCGAGAACGAGCCGGCCTCCCGGCCGAACAGCCGGGCCAGCGGCCCGACCACCGCCGCGATGCCCTTGAGCACCTTCATCGGCAGCATGAAGCGCGGTCCGCGCTCGCCGACCAGCTGCGCGGCCCGGCGACAGGCATCGATCATCGAGACGAACTCGCCGCCCAGCAGGTAGTTCTCGCCGTTGCGGCCGTGCTCGGCCGCCAGCAGCAGCCCCTGGACCACATCGCGCACGTCGACGAGGTCGAAGCCCCCCTCCACCATCACCGGCAACCGGCCGCGCGCCGAATCGACCATGTTGCCGTTCAGGTGCGGCATCGGGGAACCGAAGTCCTGCGGCCCGAAGACGCCGGTGGGATAGCACACCACCACTTCGAGGCCGCGCGCGGCGACCTTCATCACCTCACACTCGCCGGCATACTTGGAGCGCGCGTAGACGTGGAGCCCGGGATCGACCGAGCGCGGCATCGATTCGTTCATGGTCCTGCCGCGGCTCTGGTACATGTCGAAGGAGGCGATCGAACTGACGTGGACCATGCGGCGCACGCCGGCCATCAGCGCAGCTTCGGCCACCGCCTTCGCGCCTTCGACATTGACATGCCAGGTCGCCGCGTCCTCCTGCGCCAGCGAGATCTTGGCCACCAGATGGAAGACCACGTCGACGCCTTCGAGCGCCGTCTGCAGGCTGGGCGCGTCGAAGATGTCCTGCTCCTGCCACTGCGCGCGGCTGTCGAGATGCGGCGACTGCACGCGGTCCAGCGCCAGGACCTCGTGTCCGGCGTCGAGCAGTGTCCGGACCAGATTCAGCCCCACGTAACCGCAGCCCCCGGTGATCGCCGTCTTCATGTCATCCCCGATTGATAGCTGAAACGCCGACCCTAGCCGAGCGCGCACCCACCGACTTCACCCTGATGCATCAGATGCGCACACCCGATCAGAACGACCACTTGATCTCGCCGAAGAGCCGGTCGTTGTCGGCGCTGACGTTGAAGGGCCGCTGATCGCCGCCCTCATAGATCAGCACGCCGCCCACCACCTCCAGCCCGCCGCCGAGGTCGTACTCGGCATTGATGCGGTGGACGGCACCGCCGGTAGCCTCCCAGAAGCGCCCGTCGTCGTTGAACAGGACGCTGATCAGGATCACGCGGAGGCGCTGATTGAGGAAGTCGCGGGTGGCACGGAGCGCGGTCTCGCCGCGGAGCTCCCGATAGCCCGAGAGCGCGAGGTCATCATCGAAATCGTCGAGATGGCGCCCGGCGATCTCGACGGCGAAGGTGGTATCCGGCAGGCCGAAGTACTCGACGCCCAGGAGCGCGTCGTAGCGACGCACCGCCCGCGTGTCCTCGGGCAGCGCCCGGCCGTCGGCATCGGGCACCAGTGCACCGACGATGGGAATGGCGTTGATCAGCGGCAGCGGCTGCTCGAGCGGCGTGGTGCGCGTCACATCGACGCCGTCGACGAGCGCGGCCTCGTGCTTGAAGAGCCATCCCCCGCGGGTCACCTGCACGCCGAAGCCGGCCAGCGTGACGCGGCTGTGGCGCAGCACGGCAGCATTCTCGAAGTCGTCCTGGCTGGCCCCGGGACTGCGCTCGAAGGCGCTGGCATCGAGAAACGGCTCATCCATCCAGAAGCGCGCGACATTGAGGCTCAGGTCCCAGCCGGAGAACCGCCCCAGCAGCGCCGCCGCGTAGTCCGGATCCTCGAAATCGTCGGGGCGGATCTCGCGGTAGCGCACGGCGTTGCCGTCCCCGTCAGTTACCGGGTAGAAGTCGCTGCCGAAGGGCGGATTGCGCGAGAAGCGGTGCTCGGGCGTGACCACCAGCGTGGCACGCCACGGGCCGGCGTAGTGATCCAGGCGCACCATGCCGGTGGGGCGGCGCAGGTCCTCGATGTCGGCACGCCCCGGCTCGAGGTTGTCCAGCGGGTTCAGCACGTCGAGCACGCGCAGGTTGTCCGCAAAGCCCCAGACCGTGATCTGACGGCCGATCTTGAGATCGGTGGCACCGCCCAGCTCGCCGGCGATCCAGGCATCGAGCACCTCGAGCTCCTTCTCGTAGGCGTCGCGCACCGCGTCGGTGTAGTCGGCATCGCGATACGCGTAGGCCAGGTCCTGCCAGCCGGTGGCCGCAACCTCGCCGCGCCACCGTTCGCCGAGGTCGACGTCGAGTCCGAGCGTCCCCCGCAGGCGCAACCGGGACAGTCCGTCGTAATCGGTCCCGGTGGTCGAGGCGTGGTCGCGCAGGTTGTAGCTGCCCTCGGCCGACAGGCTGCCGCCGAGGTCCCAGGGCCGGTCGTCGAAGCCGCCCTGGCCCGCGGCATCGGCCGCACCGGTGTAGTCGTCCATGTCCTCGAAGCCGCCGAGGAGATCGTCCATGTCGTCCTGCGCACCGGCGCCGGCCGCAGCGCCGAGGATCGCCGCCGCCAGCGCCGTGCGGGCCATCGCGCGCATCGGCTGTCCTTCCGGCAGGATCAGAGCCCCTGGCTCAGGCGCCGCTGCGAGAACAGGTCATCGTCCAGCGACTGGTTGTACCGGATGTTCTTCCAGGTGATGACGCTGGCATGCTCGGTCTGCTTGCCCTTCTTGGTGGTCATGACCATTTCGGTCGGCGTCCAGATGCCGTCGATGCGCTCCAGTTCCTTGACCTCCATGAACTTCATGCGGTCGCCCTTCTCCAGCCAGTTGACCGAGCGGATCGTCACGAAGTTGTCCTGTCGGACGAACATCACCGACCTGGTGTAGCCGGTGCGCTCGACCTCCTCCTCGCTTCTGGGCGTGGCGAGGATCTGCCACACCGGATGGCCATTGACCTCGGTCTCCTTCATGAGCTCGTAGTCGTAGTCGTCGATATCCGGCGTGCTCATGTCGGCGTAGGTGAAATCCGAGCCCATGAAGCTGCCGCTTTTGTCGGACGAGGCGATGCGCTTGACCTTGTTCAGTGCCGGCAGGTACAGCCACTGGTCGTCGTCCCGGTCGCCGGCGTCGTAGTCGAAGGTGAGGAAGCCGGTGTCCTCGACGTTCGCCGGGCCGAGGAAGAACATGATGCTCTGCGAGTCCTCGGGATTGTCCGGCGCGTCGCGCCGGAAGGAGCGAATCTGCCGTTCGCGCGTGTCGCCGTCGCCATCGATCAGCAGCATGTTCATGTCCATGACCGCGTTGTCGCCGTCCTCGCGGTCGTAGACCTTCTGCATGATGTCGCGCGCCGACAGCTCGGCGGCACCCGCCACGGGAACGGCGAGCAAGGCGGCCAGGGTCAGGGATAGGGAGATGCGGGTCATGCGGTTGCCTCCAGGAGTTGTCGTTGCTTGCGCCGCGCCAGCAGGGTCATCAGCGCCGGCGCCAGCAGGGCGTCGGCGAGGAAGGCGACGAGGATGCAGAAGCCGGTGAGCAGGCCGAAGTCGCGCAGGTTGTGCATGGTGCCGAGCAGGTTCACGAAGAAGGCGCCGGACAGCACCAGCGACGTGATCATCAGCGCCTTGCCGGTGGTGCGCAGCGTCTCGCGCACGGCCTGCCGCTCGTCGCCGAGCTGGGCGTAGTAGCGGTGGAAGTTGTGCATGAAGTGGATGGTGTCGTCCACCGCCAGGCCCAGCGCGATGGAGCCCACCAGCAGGGTGAAGGCATCCAGCGGAATCCCCAGCAGCGGCATCAGCGCCAGCGTGACGATGATGGGCGCGAGATTGGGGATCATGCTGATGAGGCCGGTGCGCACCGAGCCCACCAGCAGCATCATCAGCGGCGCGACGATGGCGAAGGCCATGAGGTAGGCGCGGATGGTGTCGCCGATGAGCGACTTGACGCTGCCGGCGAGGATCATGATGACGCCGGTGAAGGTGATGTCGGCGCGGTCGCCGATGCGTTCCTCGAAGCCCGCCTTCAGCTCGGTCAGATAGTCCGGGTACAGCACGCCATCGACGAAGGGCATCTTGGCGGTGATGCGCATCTTGCTGAACTCGGTGTCGACGATGTCCTCGAGATCGTCGCTGCCCGAATTCTCGAACAGCAGCAGCTCCTGGGCAATCAGCTCGCGACTGTCCGGAATCTCGTAGTAGGCCGGATCGTTGCCGTTGAGCGCCTGGTGCAGCTCCTTGTTGATCTGGAGCAGCGAGGTCGACTTGCCGGACTGCACGCCGTGCACCTCGAGCTCGTCCATGAAGGCCACGGCGCTGTCGACGGCGTGCAGCAGCTCGGGGTCGTGCAGGCCGTTCTCGACGCCGGTGTCGATGATGATCTCGGAGAAGGTCGCGCCGCCGAAGTGGCGGTCGATGACCTCGGTGGTGCTCCGTACCTCGCTGTCGGCCGGGAACCATTCCAGCGGGAAGTGGCTCGGCCGGATCTGGGCGGCGATGACCAGGCACACCGCGAGCAGCGCGAACCAGATGCCGACCACGCGCAGCGGATGGCTGGTGGATACCTCCGCGCACCACATCAGGAAGCGCTGGAAAAGCCCCCCGCTGTCATCGTGCAGGCCGCGGTTGCGGAACGGGGTCACCGCGATCAGCGCCGGCAGCAGCGCCAGCGAGAACAGCAGCGCGCAGATGATGCCCATGGGCGCGATGATCCCGATGTCGCCGATGGGCTTGAGGTTGGCGGTGACGAAGGACGCCAGGCCGCCGGCCGTGGTCAGTCCCGTCATCATGACCGCCAGACCGGAGTGCCCCAGCGCGTAGCGCAGTGCCTCGCGCTTGTCGTTGCCGCGATCGACGGCCTGGAAGTAGACCGTGAACACGTGCACCGCATTGCCCACGCCGACCGCCAGCAGCAGCGAGGGCAGGATCTGCACGGCCGTGGTGATGACCATGCCGAAAAAGCACATCAGCGCGAAGGTGAAGTACACCGCCAGCGCGGACACGCTGATCGGCAGAACCACCATCACCCAGCGCCGGAACACCGCGAACAGCAGCACCGAGATCAGCACGATGCCCACGCCCGAGAACAGGAACATGTCCCGCCCGAGGATGAAGGTGAGCTGGTGCATCATGAAGGGCGAACCGGCGATGCCGATGTCGAAGCCCGGCCGGGCGAAGTCGCTCTTCGCCGCCCGGATGGTGTCGATCATCGCGTAGATCTCTTCATCGGTGATGAAGCGCGCCTCGTCGGCGGCGGCATCCTCCGCGGCGTCATCGCCCCCGCCCTTCGCCATGAGGGCGTCCGCGCCGCCGAATCCGGACTCGAAGTCGAAGGCGTCAGGGTCGTCGTCCGCGCCGGCACCGGAATAGCTCGCGGTATAGGTGTCCGGCGTCACGATCAGGATCGTGCGCTGCAGGTCCGGGCTGACGTAGTGATTGCGGTAGAGCGGATTGCTCCGGATGCGCTCGCGCAGCGCGTCGAAGCCGGCATCGCTCTGCGGCCAGTCCTCGAGCAGATCCTTGACGATGAGCTCGTCGTCGCGGCCGATGGTCAGGCGCGCGTTGATCAGGCTGTCGACCTTGTCGACCTGCGGCACCGATTCGAGGAATTCGTGCCATTCGCGCAGCCGGCGCAGGAAGGCATCGTTCACGATATCGCCATCGCTCTCGACCAGCACGACGATGCGCTCGTCCTTGCCGAACTCGCGCTGGAAGGCGTCGTAGGTGACGCGCGCGGGGTCGCTCTTGCGCAGGTAGCTCTCGTTGGAGGTATCGACCTGCATGGTCTGGAACCAGGTCGAGAAGTACACCAGCGCCAGCACGATGGTGGCGATGATCCACCACGGATGGTCATGACAGAACGCGCCCCAGCGCGCGAAACCGTCCTCGATGCGCGCCCGCACGCGGTCGAAGCCTCGCGATGCACGGTCGCTCATGCGCGGCTCACCGCGCGCCCGTTCTCCACACCCGAGACACCCGCGCACGCCGCTTGCGCTGCCAAGGTCATTGCTCTCCCCGAACTCGCGGCGCCGACCGCCGCAACGTGATGCCAAGCGCGACTATAACGGCTTTACACTTTCGATCAAGTTGTATAGCAACGCTCGTCCGGGCGGACGGGGCGCACGAACTGGCGTCGCGACTAGCCTGCGGGGATCAGTCATCCACGGGAGAGCACCATGCTAAGCCAGCAGGCGATGTCGGACCGACTCGAGATCGAGACGGTGCTGGTGCGGTACGTCAACGCCATCGACACCCGCGACTTCGATGCCCTCGACGCCGTGTTCACGCCCGATGCCCGCATCGACTACACCGCGATGGGCGGCATGGCCGGCAGCTATGCCGAGGTGCGCCCCTGGCTCGCCGATGTGCTGCCCCGCTTCCCGGCGTACTACCACCTCCTCGGCAACATCGCCGCTACCATCGACGGCGACTCGGCGCACTCCCGCACCGCCTGCTTCAACCCGATGACCGTCGAGCTCGCCGGCGGTGTTCAGCAGACCATGTTCCTCGGCCTCTGGTACATCGACGACTGGCTGCGCACGCCCGAGGGCTGGCGCATCACCCGCCGGATCGAGGAGAAATGCTTCGACCACAACGTGCCGGCGCCGATGAACACCGGCACCCAGGCAAGCTAGTCATTCCGGACGAAGCCGCTGCCGCGGCGATCCGAATAATGCGCCATACCAGCCAAGCAACGCGGACCCGATACGCCCATGGCCACTGACGCCGACGCGCAGCCCCGGGACGGCACGCTCGCCGTCTCCGCGCCCCTGGAAGTCGATGCGGTCGACGGCGGCTGGGACGAGGAGTGCGACGTGCTGGTGACCGGCTTCGGTGCCGCCGGCGCGGCGAGCGCGATCAGCGCGCACGATGCCGGCGCCCGGGTCCTGATCTGCGAGCGCTTCGAAGGCGGCGGCGCCACCACCATCAGCGGCGGGGTCGTCTACCTCGGCGGCGGCACGCGCCATCAGCGCGATTCCGGCTTCGACGACACGCCGGAGGCCATGCGCGCCTATCTCGCCACCGAGGTCGGCGATGCGGTCTCCCCCGCTACCCTGCAGCGCTTCTGCGACGACAGCCGCGGCATGCTCGACTGGCTGGAATCGCTGGGCGTCCCCTTCGCCGGCGAGAGCGATCCGCCCAAGACCTCCTACCCGCGCGACGGCGTCTATCTGTACTACTCCGGCAACGAGAAGGTGCCCGAGGTGGCGGCGATCGCGCCGCCGGCGCCGCGCGGCCATCGCACCGCGGTACCCGGCATGTCGGGCTACGGGCTGTTCGCGGCGCTGCGCGAGGCGGTCGCTGCCCGGGGCATCGCGGTGAGCGCGCAGACTGCCGTGCGCCGCCTGGTGCGCGAGCGCGCCACCGGCGCCATCCTCGGGGCCGAGGTCGCACGCCTGCCCCCCGGCTCGCGCGCGGCGCGCCGGCACGCGCGACTGGCGCGCTGGGCCGGCCGCCTGCACAACGTGGCGGGCGGGCTTGCCGATCGTCTCCGGGCCCGCGCCTGCGCCATCGAGCGCGAGCACGCCCGCACGGTGCGCGTGCGCGCCCGCAACGGCGTCGTGCTGACCACCGGCGGCTTCGTGTTCAATCGCGCCATGGTGGCCGAGCATGCCCCCGCCTACGGCGCCAATCTGCGCCTCGGCGCCACCGGCTGCGACGGCAGCGGCATCCGCCTGGGCATGTCGGCCGGCGGCGATACGGCGCGGCTGCACAAGGCATCGGCGTGGCGCTTCATCAACCCGCCCTCGCCCTGGCCGAAGGGCCTGATCGTGGACACGCAGGGCCGGCGCTTCTGCAACGAGGAGGTCTATGGCGCCCGCCTCGGCGTCATCATGTGCGAGCAGCACGACGGTCGCGCCTGGCTGATCCTGGACCGCGAGCTGCGCCGGCAGGCCACCCGCGAGGCACTGTTCGGCAAGCTGCGCGCCTTCCAGAGCGTGCCCTCGCTGATCATGATGCTGTTCGCCCCGCGGGCACGGTCGATCACCGCACTGGCCCGAAAGCTGCGCCTGCCGGCGGCCAATGTCGAGGGCGCAGTGGCGGCGATGAACGATGCCATCGCGCAGCAGCGACCGGACCCGCTGGGCAAGTCCGAGAGCACGCGCCACGCGCTGACCGAGGGCCCGTTCTACGCCATCGATATCTCGGCCACCAGCCCGGTGTTCCCGCTGCCGACCATCACGCTCGGCGGTCTGCGCGTCGACGAGCAGACCGGCGCGGTGCTCGATGCGGACGACGCCCCCATTCCCGGCCTCTACGCCGCGGGCCGCGCAGCGGTCGGCCTGGCATCGAACGGCTACGTCAGCGGGCTGTCGCTGGCCGACTGTCTCTGGTCCGGTCGCCGGGCCGGCGCGGCCATGGCGGGCGGCGTGCAGGCCGCGCCACGGGATGCCGTGCCGGCGCCCGGCGGGCACGCGGACGATGTCGCGACCGCCTAGTCGCGTCCGCGTCTACCGCACAGCCACCGACCGACAGGACACGCACCGCCATGGACAGGCCCAACGACAGCGTCGCCATCGCGATCGCCGCACCCGGAGCGCCGGTCGATACCGCAGCCAGGGCGCCCACTCCCGCACCGGAAGCCGACCGTTTCGTCGACGGGCCCGCGCCGCACGCCCGCAACGGCGGCCGCATCCGGGGCGAATGACCATCACGCACGCTACCGCGCCATGACCGCACCGCAGTACCACCGCATCACCGTCGAGGACGTCACCGCCGAAACCGCGGACGCGCACTCGATCACCTTCTCGGTGCCCGAGCAGCTGCTCGATACCTTTGCCTACAAGCCCGGCCAGCATCTGCAGCTTCATGTCCCGCACGAGGACCGCAAGCTGCCGCGCTGCTACTCGCTGTCGTCGAACCCGTTCGCCGGCGAGATGCTGCGGGTGACCGTCAAGCGTGTGGCCGACGGCCGCGCCTCGAACTGGATCTGCGACCACCTGGCCGCCGGCGACAGCGTCGAGGTCGCGGCGCCGGCCGGCGTCTTCGTCCCGCGCACCCTGGACGCGGATCTCCTCATGTTCGCGGGCGGCAGCGGCATCACGCCGGTGTACTCGATCCTGCGCTCGGTGATGACGGCCGGTCGTGGGCACGTACGGCTGATCTACGCCAACCGCGACAGCGACGCCATCATCTTCCGTGATGCGCTCGCCGCGCTCGCCCGGGAGCACGCCGACCGGCTGGAGATCATCCACTGGCTCGACAACGTGCAGGGCCACCCCAGCGAGACCCAGCTGACCATGCTGGCCCGCGGCTGGGAGCGGGCGGACTGCTTCGTGTGCGGACCGGGCCCCTTCATGGATACCGCCGTCGCGGCGCTCCACGGCATGGGGGTGCCGCGCGCGCGGGTCCACGTCGAGCGCTTCGTGTCGCTGCCCGACGATGCCGATGCACTGGCCGCACCCGAGCCCGATGCCGGCGCCACCACCATGCCGCTGACCGTGCACATCGACGGCGGCACGGTCGAGGCCACCGCGCGCAGCGGCCAGCCGCTGCTCGATGCCCTGGAGGCCGCCGGCGTCGAGGCACCGCACTCGTGCCGCAGCGGCGCCTGCGGTGCCTGCATGTGCCGCCTCGAGGAAGGCAGCATCGATCACCGGCACAACGTGGTGCTCGACGAGCAGGACCTTGCCGACGGCTGGATCCTGTCGTGCCAGGCACTCCCGACGTCGCCGCGGCTCACCATTCGCTATCCCGAATAGAGGAACGCGTCATGCACACCACACCGGAGGTCTTCGCCGATGCGGTGCGCCGCTACGGCAACAGGCCGGCCCTGGTCGACGAGCAGGGTCGCGCGACCACCTACAGCGAGCTCGATGCCATCCGCAAGCGCGCGGCGGGCGCGCTGATCGCGCGTGGCATCCAGCCCGGCGATCGCGTCGCCATCTGGGCGCCCAACACGGTGCAGTGGGTGATGGCGGCGCTGGCCATCCACAGCGCGGGCGCAGCGCTGGTGCCGATCAATACCCGCATGCGCGGCAAGGAGGCGGGCTACATCCTGGCGCGCAGCGGCGCACGCCTGATGTTCTGCGCCGGCGACTTCCTGGGCACCCACTATCCGGGCCTGCTCGGCGACGATCGCCCCGACACCCTGGAAGACATCGTCATCCTCCACGATGCCCGCGCGAGCGATACCGGATGGGACGCCTTCCTCGATCAGGCGCCCTGGGCCCACGAGACCGAGGTGAAGACGCGCGCGGCATCGGTGACCGCGGACAGCGTCATGGACATCATGTTCACGTCCGGTACCACCGGTCTGCCCAAGGGCGTGGTGACCTGCCACGGGCAGAATCTGCGCGTGATCGCCGAATGGTCGCGCTGCATGGGGCTGAAGGCGGACGACCGCTACCTCGTCGTCAATCCCTTCTTCCACGCCTTCGGCTACAAGGTCGGCTGGCTGGCCGGGCTCATGCACGGCATGGCGGTCTATCCGCAGGCGGTGTTCGATGCCGCCACCGTCATGGAGCGCATCGGCCGGGACCGCATCTCGGTCCTGCCGGGCCCACCCACCCTCTTCGTCAGCCTGCTCGACGACCCCGACCGCGCCAGCCGCGACCTGTCCAGCCTGCGCGCGACCATCACCGGCGCGGCCGCGGTAGCCCCCAGCCTGATCGAGCGCATCCGCGCCGAGCTCGGCTTCGAGATCGTGCTGACCGGTTACGGGCTCACCGAGACCTGCGGCATCGTCACGCTGTGCGACGCCGACGACGACGCCGAGACCATCGTCAACACGGTGGGGCGCGCCCTGCCCGCCATCGATCTGCGCTGCATGGACGACACCGGCAAGCTGCTGGGCCCGAACGAGACCGGCGAGGTCGTGGTGCGCGGCTACAACGTCATGCAGGGCTACCTCGACGACGCCACGGCCACCCACAAGGCGATCGATGCGGCCGGCTGGCTGCACACCGGCGACATCGGCAGCATCGACGACAACGGCTATCTGAAGATCACCGACCGCCTCAAGGACATGTACATCTGCGGCGGCTTCAACTGCTACCCGGCCGAGATCGAGCGCCTCGTCGCCGCCCATCCGGCGGTGAGTCAGGTCGCCGTCGTCGGTGTTCCCGATGCGCGCATGGGCGAGGTCGGCAAGGCCTATGTCGTGCCGCGCAGCGGCCAGCAGCTCGACGAGGCCGCGTTCCGCGAGTGGTGCCGGGACCGGATGGCCAACTACAAGGTGCCGCGCCATCTCGAGCTGCGCGAATCACTGCCCACCAACGCCTCGGGCAAGGTGCTGAAGTACGAATTGCGTGGGAAGGAATCCTGAAGCACAGCTTTGAACCACAGATTGCACAGATTTCCACAGATTCTTTTCCGGTTCTGGTGGCGCTGACGGAGTCAGCGCCACCAGCAAGAATCCCCTGAATCTGTGAAATCTGTGGTTCCAACAACCTAAGGAGGAGCGATGAGCGACAAGCAGCTTGAAGGCGTGGTGGCAGTGGTCACCGGCGCCTCGCGCGGGGCCGGCAAGGGCATCGCGATTGCGCTCGGCAGCCATGGCGCCACGGTCTACGTGACCGGCCGCTCGCTGAACGAGGGGGACGCCGCCCTGCCCGGCACCATCGGCGCCACCGCCGAGGCCGTGACCGACGCCGGTGGCACCGGCGTCGCGGTGGCCTGCGACCACGCCGATGACGCCCAGGTGGAAGCGCTGTTCGAACGGGTGAAGGCCGAGCAGGGCGGGCTGGATATCCTGGTCAACAACGCCACCTTCGTCCACGACCAGCTCATCGAGCCGGGCGGCTTCTGGGAGAAGCCGCTGGACATGACGCGCATCTTCGACGTCGGGCTGCGCTCGTCCTACGTGGCGAGCTGGTTCGCGGCGCCACTGCTGGTTGCCCGCGGCGGCGGCCTGATGGTGTTCACGTCGTCATTCGGGGCGCGCTGCTACATGCACGGACCGGCCTACGGCGCGCAGAAGGTCGCCGTCGACAAGTTCGCCGCCGACATGGCGGTCGACCTGCGCGAGCACGATGTCGCCACCGCGTCGATCTGGATGGGCATGCTGCAGACCGACCGCACACGCCGGGTGATGGCACAGGATCCCGACAAGTACGCCGGCTTCTGGGATATCGCCGAGACGCCGGAGTTCACCGGACACCTCGTCGCCGCGCTCTACCGCGACCCGAAACGCATGGAACGCAGCGGGCAGACGCTGATCGGCGCCGAGCTGGCGCAGGAGTACGGGCTCAGCGAGACCGACGGCCGCCAGCCGCCGTCGCATCGCGAGATGCTGGGTGCGCCCGTGCAGGCGCACCCAGCCATCGTCCAGTAGCGCGACCGGCTACCAGCGCACCACGCCGACCACGCCGAAGGTCCGCGGCTCGCGGAAGTTGGCGATGGTCAGCCCGCCGAAGCCGGGCCCGAAGTCGATGAAGTTGGTGGCGGCGTCCTCGTCGAGGGCGTTGCGCACCCACAGCGCGACCTCGCCGAATGCCCCGTTGCCCAGCGGCAGCTCGGCCATCGACAGGCGGGCGTTGAGAATGCCGTGGGCCTCCACCTCCGAGTTCTCGGCAACCTGGGCAGCCGGGTTGTAGCCCGGCTCGCCCGGTCCGCTGAGCTGGTACGGGTAGGTGAAGAAGGCGTCGGTCCAGGAGTAGTCGACGGTGGCGCGCAGCACGCCGAAGTCGAACTGATGGATATCGCTGTCCAGCACGATATTGAAGGCGTGGTCCGGCGCGTGCACGAAGGCGCGGTTGTCGGCCTGGTCGACACCGGCGTCGATGTATTCGTCGTAGTCGGCGTCGAGGAAGGTGTAGTTGAAGCTGAAGGTCGCGAAATCGCCGATCAGCCACTGGCCTTCCAGCTCGAAGCCGTCGATGGTGGCCTCGCCGGCGTTGCGGATCACCGTGGCCGCCGCGCCGCTGCCCAGGAAGATCGAGGTCTGCAGATCCTCGAGCTCGTTGTGGAAGACCGCGCCGCTCAGGCGCAGGCGGTCGAAGCGGCTCTTGAAGCCGGCCTCGTAGCTGCGCTGCTTCTCGGGCTTGAACGGGGTCTTGGTCTCGGCGATGTTCAGCGCGATGAGTTCGGCGATGTCCTCGCCCTCGGCGCCGGTGGGCGGCTGGCTGAACTCGCCGTTGAAGCCTCCGCTCTTGAAGCCCTCCGCGTAGCGCAGATAGGTGCTGAAGCGCTCGGTGACGCGCCAGTTCAGTGCGGCCACCGGTGTGGTGTCGCTGAAGGTCTCCTCGGCGCTGGTGCCTTCCGGGATCAGGTAGAGGAAGTCACCCCCCGGGCTGCCCGCAACGCCGAAGCGGCGATCGAGCTCCTTGGTTTCCCGGGTGTAGCGCGCACCGAGGGTGGCGGTGACGGCATCGGTGAGCAGGAAGTCGAGCTGGCCGTAACCGGCCCAGGCGTCGGTGCGCGTGGCGTACTGCGAGTCGAAGACCTGCGCCCCGCCGAAGAACTCCTGCGGGTTCTCGGTCTCGCCGTCGTCGCCGAAGTAGTACAGGCCGCCGACGAACTCGACGATGCCGACCCGGCCGAGGAACTGGATGTCCTGCGAGATCTGGTCGTAGTCGGTGAAGCGCTGGGTCAGCGCCACCGGCAGCGGCGATCCGTCGAGGTCGAGGGAGTCGCGCCAGTCCATGCTGCGGTAGCCGGTGATGGACTTGATGGAGAAGTCGTCGAGCACGTCCCAGGTCAGCGTCAGCGAATGCCCGCCGATCTCGGCGACCTCGTAGCTCGGCGCATTGACGGCTGCCGACTCCTGGCGCTCGCGCGAGGCGAAGGAGGGCAGCGCCTCGAAGGGTGCCCCCGGGCTGAATGCCGGGAACTCGGCACTCACCCGATGGAGCTGCGTGAAGTTGTTGGTCTGATCGACGTAGGACCGGTCGAAGCGGTACTCGAGCAACAGGTCCGGCGTCACGTCGTAGTCGACCGCCAGCCGCATGCCGTCGTTGTTGCGATCGTTGAAGGTCTCGACCGAGCTCGCCCGCGTGGTGTCGATCCAGCCGTCGCGCCGCTCCATGCGCGCGCCGATGGCGATGCGCAGGCCGGCCATCTCGGGGAGGGAGAGATTCACCTTCTGGACCATCGAATCGTAGTTGCCCACCTCCAGCGATCCGCGGCCGGAGAACACGCCCTGCGGCGCCTGCGTGCGCAGGTTGATGGCGCCGGCCAGCGTGTTGCGGCCATAGAGCGTGCCCTGCGGACCGCGCAGCACCTCGACCGATTCGAGGTTGACCAGGTCGAAGATCGAGCCCTGCGACTTGCCGATGTAGACCCCGTCCAGATACACCCCGACCGCGGGATCCCAGTAGATCGCCGGGTTGATCTGCGTGATGCCGCGTATGGAGATCTGCGAGATGGTGGTGTTGCTGGGCGTCTTGCTGATCTGCAGGCCCGGCGCCACCGCATCCATCTGCCCGATGTTCTCGATGCCGCGGCTCTGCAGCTCGTCGGCATTGAGACCGCTCACCGCGATCGGCACGTCCTCCAGCGCCTGCTCGCGGCGCTGGGCGGTTACCACGATCTCCTCGATGGCGCGCTGCTGCCTGGCGCCGCTCTCGTCGCCGGTCGCATCATCCTGGGCGGCAGCCGCCCCGCCGAAAAGCAGCGCGCCGCCGGCAAGGCCGGACATGAGCGTGCGCAGAAAACCACCGGAAGGGGTCGCCGATCCGGTCACCCGATAGCGTGTCATCGTCTCCACCTCGTCGTTCTAGTCGTGGGCATGGCGCCGTCCGGCACCTTCCATCATCGACCGTGCCGGCAGCCCCCCGCCCTCGCCTCACCCGATCGGATGACCCGCGCTCCGCGGAGCACCGGGTCATGCATTCGCATGAGGCCGCTGCCCGGCCGGCGTCGCACCATCGCCCCACCATTCCGAAGGCGCGCCCATGACGAGCCGCCATCAACCGCGCACGAGGGGGCACGGCCATGAGCTGGTACACGGGGGATCCGGTATTCGACACGGTGCTGGCCATCGGCCTGGCCTTCGCCATCGTCACCCTGCTGGGCAGCATCTTCGTGCCGGCACCGTACGGTCGCTTTGCGCAGGGCTCCGGCATCAACCTGCACCCGAAGCTGGGCTGGTGGCTGATGGAGATTCCGGCCACCGTCGCCTTCCTCTGGTTCTTCCTGGGAAGCGATGCCGACGGCTGGACGGTGACCACGCTGGTGCTGGCCGGCATCTGGATCCTCCACTACGGCAACCGGGGCTGGTTCTTCCCGCTGGCGATCCGTGCCGCGCCCGGCGCGCGCAGCAGCTTCAGCCTGATGGTGATGGCGATGGGAATGTTCGTCACCGGCATCCACGGCTACCTGCATGCGCTCTGGTTCACCGAGTACGGCGACCACCTGACGCCTCGGTGGCTGAGCGATCCGCGCTTCCTGATCGGGCTGGCGATCTACGCGCTCGGCCTCTTCCTGATCCTGACCTCGGAATCGGTCATGCGGCACCTGCGCGACCCGAACCCCGCCCCTGACGCCCCGCGCTACCGCATTCCCCACGGCTGGGGCTTCCGCCTGGTGTCGAGCCCGCAGTATCTCGGCGAGATCATTGCCTGGACCGGTTTCGCGGTCCTGACCTGGGGCCTGCCCGGCGTCATGATCCTGCTGATATCGGCGTCGAACCTGGTACCGCGCGCACTGGCCACGCACCGCTGGTACCGCGAGCAGTTCCCCGACTATCCCCCCGAGCGGCGGGCGCTGATCCCCTATGTCGTCTGACTGGCCGGCCGAGGCCATGCTGGCCTGCGTGCGCGCATCACCGGAAGCGGTGGCCGCGCACGACAAGGCGGCCTGGCTGGGCCTGTTCGCGGACGACGCCGAGGTGCACGACCCGGTAGGGTCGCGCGGTCACGCCGGCCATTCCGCCATCGCGCGCTTCTACGACACCTTCATCGCCCCCAACGACATCCACTTCGAAGTGCTGGCGGAAGGCGCCTGCGACGATGTCGTGTTCCGCGACGTCGTCATCCACACCCGCATGGGCACCGGCCTTGCGGTGGTCGTGCCTGCCCACATCCGCTACCGACTGACGGCCGCTGCCGACGACGGCGCGCTGCGCGTGCGCCGCCTGGACGCGCACTGGGAGCTGCGCCGCATGGTCGGCCAGAGCCTGCGCGCCGGTCCGCGCGGCTGGATCACGCACGCGCGCCTGTCCACGCACATGCTCGCCTGCCAGGGTCTGGGCGGCGTGCTCGGTTTCATGCGCGGGTTCCGCGGCGTCGGAACGCGCGGCACACGTGTGGCCACGCGATTCCTGCATGCCATCCGCGCCGGCTCGCGCAGCGATGCCGCGGCGCTCCTCGCCACCGACGTGGTGCTGAGAGAGCCCGGCCGGCGGGATGTCGCGCTCGACCATCTCTGTGCCAGCGCCGGGAACCTGCAGTGGCACAAGCTGATCGCGGCCGGACGGCACGTCACCGCCTCGCTGGAACGCGACGGGCACCCCGGCCTGGCGCTGTTCACGCTCGACCGTCGCCGCCGCATCGAGCGGCTTCGGTTCCATTTCTGAACGGCCCCGAAGCGGGCACGACCACGACAGGGAGACGCAATGAGCGACAAGGCACTCGAAGGCAAGGTGGCGCTGGTCACCGGCGGCGCGCGCGGCATGGGCGCGGCAACGGTCCGGCGCTTCGTTGCCGACGGCGCGAAGGTGCTGTTCGGCGATGTCCTCGACGAGGACGGTGCCGCGCTCGCGGCCGAGCTCGGCGATGCGGTGCGCTTCCGGCACCTCGACGTCAGCAGCGAGGCCGACTGGGCCGCGGCCCGCGACGAAGCGATCGCGGCCTTCGGCCGCATCGATGCGCTCGTCAACAACGCCGGCGTGCTGCTGTTCCGTACGCTGCAGGAGACGAGCCTGGACGACTACCGGCGGGTGCTGGGCATCAATCTCGAGGGCACCTTCCTGGGGGTGCGCATCATCGGCGCGCACATGCTGGAGCGCGGCTCGGGATCGATCGTGAACATCTCCTCGGCCGACGGCATGAAGGGCGCCAACGGGCTCGGAGCCTACTGCTCCAGCAAGTGGGGCATCCGCGGCCTGACGCGCGTCGCGGCGATGGAGTACGGCCACCGCGGCGTGCGCGTGAACTCGGTTCACCCCGGCGGCGTCGACACCAGCATGGGCAACCCCTTCGCCGAGAACCGCGACGACGTCAACAAGCGCTACACCATGGTGCCGCTGCAGCGCGTCGGCGACCCCGACGAGGTCGCCCGCGTCAGCGCCTTCCTGGCGAGCGACGCGGCGTCCTACCTGTGCGGCTCCGAGATTGCCGTCGACGGCGGCATGCTCACCGGGCAGTACTACGTCGGCTTCCCCGGCGCGCCAGGCGTCGAGTAGCGTCGCTCAGCCGTAGAACTGCGCCGCCCAGCGCCGGTGCGCGGCGACCGGTCCGTCGCCGGGCGCCAGCGCCGGACGCGCGACCGGCGTCAGGTTCTCCCAGAGCCGCACGTCGTCGTGGATGTCCTTGAGATAGCCGCGACGCAGCACTGCCTGCATCAGCCTCTCGACGAGGCCGCGCGGCAGCGGTTTCAGCGCTGCGCTGATGCGGCCCGGATCGCCGATCCGCCGCAGCGCCATGCCGTGCCACAGATCGCAGCGGTCGGGCGCGACCGGCGCGGGGTTGACGAAAGTGCGCATGCCCAGCCCCAGCGCCGGAATCTCGACATCGGTCACCGAATAGCCCAGGCCCCAGGCGCAGTAGTCGAAGCGCACTTCCTGCCTGCCCTGCAGACGCCGGCGCAACGCTGCGGGCAGCCAGCGCGGCGGATGCGTCGGGTTGTCGAAGCGATAGGCCGTGCGCAGGGCGGGGCCGGCCGTGTCGAACGCTGCGGTGCGCGCCACCTCGTCGTAGCCGTGCACGGTCCGCAGGTGGCCCTGATCGGCGATGCCTTCCATGATGAGCTGCGCCGGGGCCGCCACCGGGTCGCGCCAAATGCGCAGGCCGAGATGACCGCTGGCGTCGAGCGCCTCCGGCTCCCAGTCGGGCGCGGCATTCCCGGGGTGGTACCAGACCATGACCAGCCCGTTGCGCTCCAGACAGCGCCACGGCTGCGTGCAGGCCCGCGGCGCGACGCCGCCGTAGCCGGTGCGCCGGCAGGCGCCGTCGCGGTCATAGGCGAAATGATGCACCGGACAGACCAGCAGACCGTCCTCGACCCGACCGCCCTTCGTGAAGCGACCGCCGAGATGCGGGCAGCGATCGTGCACGCAGTGCACAACCCCGTCGGCGGTCCGGTAGACCACCAGATCGATGCCCGCGATGCGGGCCGCCTGCAGCCCGCCCGGGGCCAGCGCGGCAGCGGCCGCGACCGTGTACCAGCCGGCCGGCACCCGCTTCGGCGGCTCGGTGCGCACCGCGAGCGGGTGGTCCATCAGCCGCGCCTCGGCGGCAGCGGCACCAGCATCGACACCTCGCGCATCAGCTGCGCGTAGGCGGGCCGGCGCTCGAGGCTGCGCTTCTCCATCATCGGGATGCTGGCCAGCACGAACATCAGCAGCATGGCGATGACGCCGATGATCTGCCACCACCAGCCGGCCGGATGCGCCGCCAGACCGAACAGCGCGAGCCCGCCCCAGAAGCTGATCTCGCCGAAGTAGTTGGGATGGCGCGACCAGCCCCAAAGGCCGGTGCGGATGACCTCGCCGGGCCGGGCCCGCTTGAGGAAGCCGCGCAGCTGCAGGTCGGCGACCATTTCGATGACCACGGCGCCGAAGGTCACCGCCGCCGCCACCGCGTCGAGCCATCCCAGCGGGCGGCTGTAGGTGACCGCGGCATAGAGCGGCAGACAGCCCAGGAAGACCTGCACGGTCGGGAAGAAGTGGATGCCGAAGAAATCGGTGAACAGCGCCATGCGGGGTTTGGCCTCGCGCACCATCGGATAGCGCCAGTCCTCGTGGCCGAGCCCCTGCCAATGATGCGCCCAGTTCCAGGTCAGGCGCACCGCCCAGAACATCACCAGCGCCATCGCGAGCAGCGCGCGCGCGTCGACGGGAGCACCGGCGGCCCACCACCAGTAGGCGCCGAGCAGCGGCGGGATCACGCTCCAGTAGGCATCGTAGAAGCTCGAATTCCGGTAGGCACGACTGAAGCCGAAGATCACCACCGTCGCGACGATGTCCGCCACCAGGGCCCGCCAGAGCGGCGCGCCGGGCACCAGCCACAGCACCACCGCGCCGGCCGCGATCGCGACCGCATAGGCCCACCACACCAGCGCCAATGCACGCCCCCGTTCCGTCATGCTGCTGCTCCCCTGTCGTGTGCCCGCCACGGAAATGTGTGGCCGGTGCGGCGCTCGCAGTACGCCCACAGGCAGGCGCGCGCCGAGGCATCGCGCGCCACCGGCGTCGGCGTGAGCAGACGCGACGCACCGCGCATCTCGCCGAACCCGCCGGGACCGAAGAAGCTGCCGCCCGCCATGGATCGGTCGGCCGCCGCCCGGAGCACCGGACGCGACGCGACATCGGCCGGCTGGCCCATCAGGCGCATGACGCCGTGAAAGGCGAGATCGGTGAGGTGATCGTGCAGGCCGACGCGCGCCTGGCCATCACGGCTGTGACCGATGGCGGTGCGCGCCACCCCGGGATGCGCGGCCAGCGATGCGATGTGGCTGCCGCGCTCGCGCCCGCGCCGGTCCATCTCCATGGCCAGCATCAGGCTGGCGATCTTGGCCTGGTTGTAGGCGTTCTGGGCTTCGTAGTTCCGGGCGCCGTCGAGGTCGTCGAGATCGATGCGGCCGCGCCGGTGCACCAGGCTCGACAGCCACACCACGCGCGGCGCGTGCGCTGCGCCGAGCGCCGGCAGCAGCGATGCGGTCAGCGCGAAATGCCCCAGCACGCTGATCGCGAAGGCGAGCTCGTCACCGCGCGCTGTGGTGCGGCGTCGCAGCGGCGGCAGGATGCCGGCGTTGTTGACGAGGATGTCGACCGGGGCATCGCCCAGTGCCGCCGCGCAGGTCGACACCGCCTCGGGTTCGGCCAGATCGACGGCCCGGAAGCTCGCACTGCCGTCGCCGCCGAGCGCATTGATGGCGCCCGCGGCCGCCTCGCCCGCCGCGGCATCGCGATCGGCGATGACGACATGCGCGCCGAGCGCGGCGAGGCCGCGCGACACGGCCAGCCCGATGCCACTGCCCCCGCCGGTGACCACGGCGCGACCACCATCCAGCGTGCGGAGATTCGCCTGCGCCCAGACCGCGATGTCCTGATCCCGGCGCATGATCAGCCCGCCGCCGGGCGGCTGTTGGCGTCGGGATCGCCGCTGCCGGTGAGCACGCAGTGCGTGCCGCCCGGACCGTACATGGTCACCACGCACTCGTTGCAGGCCGTGCAGCCGGATACGCGCGTCTCGCCACGCTCGAAGCGCCGCACCAGCTGCGCGTCGTGGATCAGCGCCCGGCCCATGACGACGCAGTCGAAGCCGTCGGCCATGACACTGCCCACGCCGTCCATGGACTTGGCACCGCCGAGATAGGCCAGCGGCATCGTGACCGCGCCGCGGACCTGCTGCGAGTAGGGCCGCAGATAGAGCTCCTCGAAGGCGACCCGGGGCTCCCACAGCCGCATCAGGCGCGTCGCCACGCGCACCACCGGGTTCTGGATGCTGGTCACCGCCGCGGCCGGCATGTTGCTGCCGAAGATCTGCCAGGGCGCCTCGACATTCATGCCGCCGGACAGCACCAGCATGTGGGCGCCGGCGGCCTCGAGCGCGCGCGCGGTGGTGATGACGTCCTCCAGCGGCGCGCCGCGCCTGTGGCCCTCGACCACGCTAAGCTTGCAGGTCACCGCCATGGTGTCGCCGACCGCGTCGAGCACCCGGCGCAGCACCGCGACCGGGAAGCGTGCGCGCCGCTCGGCGTTGCCGCCCCACGCATCCCGGCGGCGGTTGTAGGCCGGCGACAGGAACTGGCTCAGCAGATAGCCGTGCCCCATGTGGATCTCGACCGCGTCGAAGCCCGCCTCGCGCGCCCGGCGGGCGCCGGCGGCGAAGGCCTCCGCGACCGTGTCCATGTCGGCCTCGGTCATCGCGGTCTTGAAGAAGCGCCCGCTGATCGCCCCCGGCGGATTGAAGCCGCCCGATGCCGACAGCGGATAGCGCGTGGAGAGCTCGGGCAGGAAGGTGAAGCAGCCGCCGTGCGTGATCTGCGCGCAGGCGGCGGCGCCCTCCGCACGCACCGCATCGGTCAGCGCGCGCAGGTGCGGAAGGGTGGCGTCGTCGAGGGTCACCTGATCCTCGAAGGTGCGGCCGTCCGCCGTCACCGCGCAGTAGGCGACCGTGGTCATGGCGGCGCCGCCGGCGGCGATGCGGCGATGGTGCTCCACCAGCGCCCGCGAGGGCACGCCGCCACGCGCCATGCCCTCGTTGGTCGCGGATTTGATGAAGCGGTTGCGCAAGGTCAGTGGCCCGACTGTCACCGGCGTGAAGGCGCGTGCCTCGTCGGGCTGCTCGACGGCCGTCATGGTTTCTGCCCTGGTTTCAAAGGGTGCCTACCCGATGCGGGCCTGACCACCGTCCAGCGCAATGCTCTGCCCGTTGACGTAGGCGCAGTCCTCGGAGCACAGCGTCGCCACGAAACGGCCGATGTCCTGCTCGCAGTCGCCGATGCGCTGCATCGGCACGGTGGCGACGAAGGCCTCGGCCTCCTCGGGGCGCTCGCGCGTCCACCAGGCCATCGCTGGCGAGCTGGCCAGCGGCAGGATGGCATTGGTCCGGATGCCCTCGGAGGCCCATTCGCAGGCGGCCGCGCGGGTGAGCTGGCGGATGGCTTCCTTGACGGCGCCGTAGCAGCCGTAGCCCGCCGCATCCCAGCGCATCGCGGCCGGCGATGCCAGGTTGACGATGCAGCCGTCTCCGCGCAGCCAGGGATGGGCCAGCTTCATGAGCCGGAAGGTCGCCATCGGACCCGACTGCCAGCCGGCATCGAAGGCATCGTCCGCGACGTCGTCGAGCGCACCCAGCGGGACCTCCTGGGCGTTGTTGACGAGGATATTGAGCCCGCCCAACTCGCGCACCGTCGTTTCCACGGCGGCCGCCAGCGCATCGGGGTCCTTGACGTCGCAGACCACCGCCAGCGCCGATCCGCCGCGCTCGTGGATGCCGGCGACGGTCTCGTCGAGCTTCGCGCGGGTCCGGCCGGTGACCGCCACCGCCGCACCTTCGGCGGCGAGCGCCAGCGCGATGCCCTGACCCACGCCCTGGCCGGCGCCGGTGACCAGCGCCACCTTGTTCTGCAGCCTCTGCATGTCTCCCCCTCGTTGATCTTGTCGGGCCGGTGCCGAGGTGGAGGCACCGATCCCTGGAACCCGCCGCGGTCAGGCTGCTTTACGCTGCTCGGCCGCCCGCATCGCGATATCGTGCGCGGCGATGTAGGCGAAGGTCATCGCGGGCCCGAGCGTGGCACCGGGCCCGGCATAGGTCCGCCCCATCACCGCCGCCGAGCAGTTGCCGACCGCATAGAGCCCGTCGATCGCCTTGCCGTCGGCTTCGCGCAGCACGCGCGCATGCTCGTCGGTGAGCAGGCCGCCCTTGGTGCCGAGCTCGCCGGGGTCGACGCGCACGGCATAGAACGGCCCCTTCTCGACCGGGCCGAGGCACGGATTGGGCTTGACGGTGGGATCGCTGTAATAGCGATCGAAGACGTTGCCGCCCTTGCCGAACTCCGCGTCGACACCCTGGCGGGCGTAGCGGTTGATGCGTTCCACCGAGCGCGCCAGGCCGTCGGCATCGACGCCGATCGCGCCGGCCAGCGCCTCCAGCGAGTCGGCGCGATGGATGACCTTGCCCCACCAGTCCCGGGGCAGCTTGCGATCGGGCTGGATGCTGCCCGGCAGCGTCGGCCCGAGGGGATACTTCTTCCGGAAGGTGGCATCGCAGATCATCCACGCCGGCACGCAGCAGCCGCTCTGCTGATGGTTGCGATACATCGCGTAGATGACCTCGGTATACGGGTCGGCCTCGTTGCAGAAGCGCTCGCCCTTGCCGTTGACCATCAGGCAGCCGGGCAGCGCCCGCTCGACGAACAGGCCGGGCTGCGGCACTTCGCCGGGCATGTCGACGGTGGGTGCGCCCCAGGTGAGATCCATGAAGGCCGTGCCGGCACCGAGCGCGAGACCGGCCCGGATGCCGTCACCGTGGTTGATCGGCGGTGCGGCGGTCCAGGCGGCGTCGGTCGGTTTGGGCAGGTACTGTTCGCGCATCTCCTGGTTCGACTCGAAACCGCCGGATGCGAGCACCACGGCCTGCGCGGCGCGAAGCCGCTTGCGCGTGCCGTCGCACTCGACCTCGACACCGATCACGCGCCCCTGTTCCTCGATCAACGACACCAGACCGGTACCCAGCTGGACCGGAACGTCCTGCCGCCGCAGCGCCGCGCGCAGCGCGCCGACCAGGGCCTGCCCCAGGGTCAGCCGCCGGTCGCGCCGCGTGCGCATGCGCCAGCGGAAATCCGTCCAGTAGCGCCACATCATCCCGAGGGTCAGGCGGATCCAGCCGGCGCCGCGCGTGAAGAGCGTGTGCGCCTGCACCTGGTCCATCGACACGCGCCCCATCAGCTGGGTGCCCGCGAAGGGCTCGCGCAGCCCCTCGAAGTCGTCCCCGAGCCGCGCCGCGTCGAAGGCGGCAGGCTCCATGGTGCGGAAGCCGGGCTTGCCGCCGGGCTTGTCGGGGAAGTAGTCCGGATACTTGCGCACCGAACGGAAGTGCACGTCCGACTCGCGCGCCAGTGCCCGCACCATCTCGGGGGCGTTGCGCAGATAGGCCTCGATGCGGGCCTCCGGCACCTCGCCACCGGTGAGATGGCGCAGATAGGTCAGCGCCTCGTCGTACGAATCCGACTCGCCCATCTCGGCGATCTGGTCGTTGCACGGGATCCAGATGCCGCCGCCCGATACCGCGCTGGTGCCCCCGTAGCGATCCGACTTCTCCAGCACGATGCTGGAAAGCCCCTCGGTCCGCGCGCGCAGTGCGGCGGTGAGCCCGCCGGCACCCGAGCCGATGACGATGACGTCGTACTCGCCGTCCCAGTGCTGCGCCGCTTCGCTCATGACGGGCCCGCGCCTAGATGAAGAAGTCGGTGTTGTCGCGACCCATCATGACGCCGCCGAAATTGCTGCCGAACATGTGGGCGTTGTTGGCGTAGTGGGCGCGCGCGGTATGGATATCGAGGAAGTGCCGCTGGACCGGGAAGTCGGTGAAGATGCTGCGACCGCCCGCCGCCGCCATCAGGCGCGAGACGCGCTCGGCACAGCGGTCGACCACCTGCGCCGCCTGGTAGCGGAAGTGCAGCCGGCGCTCGACACTGACCGGCTTGTTCTGCCGGATGCCGTCGAGGATCTCCTCGAAGTTGCGGTGCAGGATCAGCTTGAGCTCGTCGACCGTGGTCATCGCCTCGGCGACGGCGAGCTGCGCCGGCGCCTGCTCGGCGGTCTTGGAACCCATGTTGCCGGTCCAGTCGGTGGCCCAGTTGCGGAATTCGTTGACCGCGCCACTGAGGGCGCCGATGGCCGCCGAGGACACCGCGCGCACGAAGATCTGGCCGAACGGGATCTTGTACAGCGGCGACGTGAAGGTGTCGCCGCCCGGGTTGGTGCCGGCGAAGCCGTCGGCCGCCTTGTGGGTGCGGTACTCCGGCACGAAGGCGTCCTCGACGATGATGTCGTTGCTGCCGGTGCCCTTGAGGCCCATGGTGTGCCAGGTGTCCTCGACGCGGAAGTCCGAGCGCGGCACCAGGAAGGTGCGGTACTCGGGCGGCTGCCCCTCGTTGAAGATGAGGCCGCCGAGCAGCACCCACTCGCAGTGGTCGATGCCGCTCGAGAAGCCCCACCGCCCGCTGAACTTGAAGCCGCCCTCGACCGGCGTGACCTGCCCCTTGGGCATGTAGGTCGACGCAACCAGCGTGCCGGTGTCCTCCTTCCAGACGTCCTCGGCGGCGCGCGGATCGAACAGCGCGAGCTGCCAGTTGTGCACGCCGATGATCCCGTAGATCCAGCCCGTGGACATGCAGCCCTCGGACAGGATCATGGCGATGTCGTAGAACACCTGCGGGTCCATCTCGTAGCCGCCGTAGGCTTTCGGCTGCAGCACGCGGAAGAGGCCGGCCTCCTGCAGATCGCGGATGGTCTCGTCGGGGACGCGGCGCTGTTCGTCCGCCTGTGCGGCGCGCTCGACGAGGCGCGGCACGATATCGCGTGCACGCTGCTTCAATACTTCCGGACTGACGGGCGTCACGGCGCTCTGGGCGTTGCTCTGCATGGCGTTCTCCTGCTTGCGATTGCCGTCCGCCGGCGCGCTGACGAGTCGCGACCGGGGCAATGTGCCCTGCATTACAACCATCCGGCCGGGGTGCAGCATCGTCCGAAATGACTAAGTCCCGGGCTTGTCCAACTTCGCTGCCGACTCACGCAAATGGGTGATGCAGCAGGGCGCGGCAATGCCAAGACTGACACTCGAAAAGGCATAACCGGAGCAACTCTCCATGGTCACAGCAATCCGCCCCGCCGCCGGCAACGCACCAACCCACCGCATCGAGGCTGCCGAACCGCCGGAGCGCTTCGCGCGTGGCTGGCACTGCCTCGGCCTCGCCGACGAGTACAAGGACGGCAAGCCGCATTCGCTGGACATCTTCGGCACCCGGCTGGTCGCCTTCCAGGGCGCCAGCGGCAAGATCAACATTCTCGATGCATGGTGCCCCCACATGGGCGCCGACCTCGGCCTGGGCGAGGTCAAGGGCGACGCTGTCGTGTGCCGCTTCCACGGCTGGCACTGGGGCGGCGACGGCAAGTGCACCGAGATTCCCTACTGCAAGCGCATTCCGCCTAAGGCCCGCGTGCGCTCGTGGCACACCTGCGAGGAGAACAACCTGCTCTTCGTCTGGAACGACCCGGAGGGCGCCGAACCGCCCGCCGAGCAGGCCATCCCGCGCATGGATCAGGCGTTCTCCGACGAGTGGTCCGAGTGGCACATCGTCAAGTGGGACATCGGCACCAACTGCCGGGAACTGGTCGACAACCAGGCCGACATGACGCACTTCACGCCGGTGCACGGCTCGGAGAACGTCGTCTACTTCGCCAACATCTTCGAGGGCCACAAGGCCACGCAGATCATGGTCGGCAAGAACGAGCGGCTGGGCGGCCCGAACAGCTATCTGACCACCATCGCGACCTACTTCGGCCCGGCGTACCACATCACCCACATGTTCGGCGAAGCGAACGGCGTGCCGATCGAGTCGATCCTGCTGAACACCCACGTCCCGGTGGACCAGAACCGCTTCGAGCTGCGCTTCGGCGTCATGGTCAAGAAGATCCCCGGCATGGACGAGGCCGCCTGCAACGACATGATCAAGCAGTACGTCGACCTCACCTGCAAGGCGTTCTCGGAGGACGTCGAGATCTGGCACAACAAGGTGCGCGTCGACAACCCGCTGCTGTGCGAAGGCGACGGCCCGATCTATCAGCTGCGCGAGTGGTACGAGCAGTTCTACACCGACAGCGACAAGGTGCCCTCGGAGCGCCGCATGCGGCGCGTGGTGGAGATCGATCAGGGCCTCGAAGAGAAGCCCGCGATGGCCCACGTATTCGAGGCCTGAGGAAACCGCCGCCGCCGGCAGCGGGCTCAGCCCGCTGCCGGCGCCACGTCGGAAGGACCCCAGTAGGCCTCCATGCTCGCGAAGCGACCGTCGGCATCGAACCGCATCACGTCGATGACGCGGATCACGCTCTGCCCCGTGGGCATCTCGAGATGGACGTCGAAGGCCATTGCGGCCGCGTTGTCGTGCGATGCCCTGATCGGCGCCGCCAGGGAAAGCCGCGCACCGGTCTGAACGGCCATGCGATAGAACGCCAGGATCGCCTCCCGCCCATGCTTGCGATCACTGCCGACAGGATCCTCCACCGTCGCATCGTCCGCGTAGAGCGCGGCGATGGCCTCCGGGTCCGCCGCATTGAATGCATCGATATAGGCCTGCATGGCCGCCTTCATGCCCGCTTCGTCCACCATGTCGAGATCAACCCCCGGAATCGTGCGAGTGTCCGCGCGCCGCAACCGCACGCGCTCCGGAGGGCATCGTCGCGTTCCGCCGTGCCGCCGGCTTCCCCCGGACGGACGAAGGCCGCGACGAACGCTCGACAGCACGCCCGGGATGAGGGACGATGCCGGCAGAGAGGCGGAGATGCGCGCGGTTTCGACGTGCATCCCAGAGACAAGAGCAGGAATGACACGAGGAGATCATTCGCATGCCGTTGACCAAGACGAGCCTCGCAGAGGCACGCGCGGAAGCGCGCACTGAGATGCCGGCCAGCGAACTGGTCCAGCTCACCACGACCGAACGCTTCCGTGAACTCGATGCCATGGTCGGCGCCCTCTACGAGGGACCGCTGACCACCCCGCCCTGGCAGCAGGCACTGCAGATGCTGCAGGACAAGCTCGGCGCCGAGCACGTCACGCTGATGCTGCGGCCGCCGTCGTCCGATCATTCCGGCGTCATGATCAACACCGGCGAGACGACCCGGCAGGCCACCGAGTCCTACGAGACGCACTTCTTCTCCATCGACCCCTTCGTGCGGCTCGAGGAAGGCGAAGTGGTGACCGCCGAGGAAATGGTGGGTCGCGAGTGGCTCAACAGCACGGTCTACAAGGAATACCTCAGGCCGCTCGGCGTGCGGCACCTGCTGGGGGCCGACATCTACACCGATGACGGCGTCGAGTGTCGCCTGCGCGTCACGCGCACCGACCAGGTGGCCCCCTTCTCGGAGGACGACAAGGCACTCGTGCGCTTCGTGCTGCCGCACCTCAAGCGCGCGATACAGCTGCATTCGCGGCTCGACTTTCTGGAGACCGAGCGCCAGCTGTTCGCGGGCACCATCAACCGCATGCTGCTCGGCATCATCAGCTATGACGAGCAGGGCAACATCCTCGAGACCAACGAGGAAGCGCGTCGCATCCTCGGAGAGAAGGACGGCATCTGGATGACCCGTGACGCGCTGCGACTCGACCGCACCACCGAGGAGCGCGAGCTGCACCGCATCATCCGCCGCGCCTGCTCGGGCGAATGCGCCGAGGACACCCCCGCGATGGTCGACGCCCTCGCCGTCACCCGCCCGTCCGGTCGCGCCAGCCTGGGCGTCCTGATCAAGACCGTGCCGGCCGGCGAGTATTCCGAAGGCCGCAACCGTCCGGCGGCGGTGGTCTATCTGCGCGACCCCGAGGCCAACGCCGCCCAGCCCTCGCACGAGCTGGTGCGCCGCCTCTTCGGCCTGACGCGCATGGAGGCAACCCTGGCGCTGCTGCTGGCCGAGGGCCTGACGCTCGACGAAGCCGCTGAGGAAATGAACGTGCGTCGCAACACCGCCCGCACCCACCTCCGTTCCATCTTCTGCAAGACCGGCGTCACCCGCCAGACCATGCTGGTCCGCCTCCTCCTAAACTCGGTCATTCGATTGGGCTGAGCCGCGACCGACTTGCCAGTGGCAAGTCGCAGCGCGGCTCAGCGCCGGGGCCATGGATGGCCCCGGCAGGGTCACTTAGCGAGGGTGAACCCGACCGAAGCGCCAGCGGCGCTTCGCAGCGGGTGAACGCCCGGACAGGACGTCCGGGCAGAGTCACTTGGCGAGGCAGGAGCCGAGCTTGGTGACCGCGGCGATCTCCGCACGACCGCACGCTTCTCGCCGCCCGCCGACACCACGAGGCCCGGAATCCCGAGACCGAAGCCCCAGCGACCCACTTGCCAGCGGCAAGTCACAGTGCGGCCCAGCACCGCCCCATGAATGGCCCCTGGAAGGCCGGGTTCGGGGACCGCTGCGCACCTGCGCACGCCTGCAACAGCCACCGAACGCCCCCCTTCGCACCCTGGAAGTGACCCAGCGCACAGAAGGGGTCGTGATGCCCCCTTCTGCGTGTGGCCGCCGGACGGTGACGGCGCCTATAGTCCCGGCCTCGACACGCCGACCGCAGGGAGCCACACCATGCCCGCCCCACTGATCCGGATCCTGCAATCGCGGCCCTTCGTCATCGCCGTCCTGGCACTCGCCGGCATCACGTCCTTCGATTCCGGCGCCAGCACCGCGGACATCGCAGCGGCGGCGTCCGCCGCTGCGACCGCGACCGACGCAGCCACGACCCGCTGCTAATGCGACGCCCTACTCGGCGTCGGGCGGCAGCTTCTTGCCGTGCTTGGCAAGGTGGTGCGCGGTGATGTTCGGCGTCCTGGTGACCTCCTCGACGATCTCCCAGACCCGCTCGTAGCCGCTGTGCCGGATCTGCCAGCGCCCGTCCCGGAAGACGTAGCGGTCGCGGTAGAAGGATGCGCCGTCGGTGGTGATATTGCGGCGCAGATCCAGGAACCAGTCGCGCAGATACCAGAGACCGGTGGCCTCGGTGTCGGACTGCACCTCGATCTCGGGATGGTTGCCGTGATGGAAGGCAATGGCCTCGGCGTGGAACGCGTACTCAAGCGCCTGCAGGATGTTGTCGCGTCCTTCGGCTTCGAAGCGATAGGTGCCGCCCACGTAGCAGACGGTGGCGTCCTCCGTGAACACGCCCTTCAGCGTCTCCATGTCCGCGGTATCGATGGCGCGGAAGTATCGGTACTTGAGCTGCCTGATCAGCTCGATGGCTTCCAGGTTCAGTGCCATGCAGCGTCTCCTCTCCTGTGAACGCCGGCCTCGCGAGCCGGTCCGGAGAGCGTCGCCGCCAGGCGGCGCCGCTGCATCGCTCATACGGACGAAGTGCGCGCCGCACTCGCGATCTCAGGGCGTGCGGTGGAACCTCCCCGGATCGAAGATGCCCTCGTTGGGATCCGACAGCACGCGGATCCGCTGCACCTTGAGCACGGACTCGCCGCCGTCCCTGAGATCGGCCATGCGCAGGCGATACGGATACCAGTACTGACCGAACTGGCGCAGATCCTCGGCCTCCACGCTCAGCCGCTTGTGCAACCGGCTGCCGTCGTAGAACTCGGCCTCCATGACCAGGCACTGCTCGGCATCGATCGATACCTCGATGCGGTCGTGTACCGCGCGCTCCGGATGCGGTGCCTCCAGCAACAGATTGTGCGTGCGACGCCCCTGCCGTTCCGTGGTGTCGACGAAGCTCACGTCGGCGTCGCCGAAGAGCCCCTGCCAGCGGCGAAAGGTGTTGTAGCTGAACTCGGTTCCCATCAGCGCGGTATCGCCGAACCCGCCGCTGACCCGCCGGACGCGACGGACCGATGGCAGGTAGACGTACATGCCGTCGCTGCCGTCCGCATCGCTCGCCTCGCGCAGCAGATAGCTCGCGCCTGCGAGGAACTCCGGCGCGTCGACCCGCATCATGGCGTCCAGGTGGCGTCCCGCCCCCTCCCCGGCCCGCCCGCTGACGGTGAGATAGAGACGCGCGTCGAGCTCGCTGGGGGCCTCGTCACCCGGCTGCGTGGTCACGAAGCGCAGTTGCTGAAGGATGACGACATCCGATGGGACCGCGTTCGCCACGCAGTCCAGGATGGCGCCGACGTCGGGGTCGCCTTCCTGCGCCCACGCGCTTCCGGCGAGCACCGATCCGCTCATCAGCAGGGTCGCTATCGCTTTTCGCATTCCAGATACTCCTTATTTTTCAAGGGGTCGCCGGCACCAGTTCCAGCGCTCTCATCGATCGTTCCAGACACCAGCATGCACCGAACGTGCCCATCGCGTAGGCCGTGACCAGACGCGCGACGCCGGTCGCGGGCTCGACCGGCACCCGGGCGAGCATCGCACCGCATGCCGCGAGCACCCCCAGCACCAGGATCTGGCCGACTTCGATGCCGACGTTGAACGCTGCCAGCGCGATGCCCAGTGCTTCCTGCGGCAGACCGATCTCGCGCAGCGCACCGGCGAATCCCAGCCCGTGCAGCAGCCCGAAGCCGGCCGCGAACCAGGGCGCGCGGGTCGCGCGCCACATCCCGTCGGCCTGCCCCGTCAGCCGGCGCGCCAGTACGTGCAGCGCCAGCCACACCACGCTCGCGGCAATGGCGAGCTCGGTCAGGGCCGGGTCGAGCCGCACCACATCGAGCACCGACAGCGCCAGCGTCACGCTGTGCCCCAGGGTGAAGGCGGCGGTCACCACCAGCAACCGGCGCCAGCCGCTGACCAGGAGGAAGAGACCGGCCACGAACAGCAGATGATCGGGCCCGAAGACGAGGTGCGTCACGCCGAGCTCGGCGTAGCGCATCGCGACGGCGAGCGGCTCGGCATGCTGCGGCACGGTATAGGACGCGCCGCCATCGATCATGCCCTGCGCGATGGTCTCCCCGTGGCGATTGCGCACCAGGACGATGGTGTTGATGCCGCTGCCTCCACCGCCGCTCACGCCCACCGCGTGGCCGCGCAGGCCCTGCGTGCCGCAGTCGCTGCGCCAGCGCATCTCGAAGGCGGCACCGTCGAGCGCCGTGCGCGGTGGCGCCAACGGGGTGCAGTGAACCGGCAGCACCGGCTGCAGGCGTGCCCCGGTGGGCTGGACGGCGGCAAGACGCCAGCGGACCGCCACCTCTCCGCTGTCGGTCTCGGTCAGCGCGAGCAGTGCGGGGGCCAGCGGATGCGCCGAGACACCCGGTGCCAGGACCAGCAGCGCCAGCAAAGCGAGGCATGCGCAGCACCTCATTCCGCCCACTCCGCCAGCGCCAGCACGCGGCCCGCGACCTCGACCGGATAGCGCTCGCGCAGCTGCTCCAGCAGCCGGTGCAGGGCGCGTTCGTCGGCCGCATCGTAGAGCGCCGCCACCACGCGGCTGCGGTCGGCGGCGGGCGCGCGCCGCGACACCGCCTCGACGCGGATCAAGTGCGCGCCGAAGGGCGTGGTCGCGGGGCCGATCCAGCGCCCCTCCGGTGCCGCCGCTACCGCGGCCGCGAAGGCGGAGCCCATGCGGCCAGCGATGGTGTCGCGGGTCGCCGCGTGAAAGCGCTCGCCGAGCGGGAAGGGGTCGCCGGCATCGGCGGGCATGTCCGCATCGGCGATTCGCGCCAGCACCGCCGCCGCATCGCCAGCCGGATCGCGGCGCCGATCGGCGCTGAACAGCACGTGCCGGAGGTCGTAGCGTGATACGACCGCGCGCTGCTCGCCACTGCGCGCCAGCGCAGCGCGGACCTCGGCCTCGCTGACCGCGACGCCGGCGGCGACGCGATGGCGCACGCGCTGCGCGAGGCGGCGCTGCACCACCGGGTCGCGCTCGAGCATGCCGAGCGCGACCGCGCGGCGGTACAGCGCGTCGTCGTCGGCATCCGCGTCGGGCTCGAGGAAGCGCATGTTGCGCACCACGCGCTGACGCACCACCGGATCCCCGCGGTGCAGCCCGAGTCGCAGTCCTTCGCGCGCGAGCAGGCGCTCATCCACCCGCGAGCGAACGAGGCCGTCGAGGGTGGCCCGGTCCGGCTCGGCGCCCTCCTGCGCACGCCAGGTGGCCCGCAGCTCGGCGATCTCGGCGTGCCCGATGCGTATGGGGGCCGGGTCCGGCGCCATGCCCGCGCGCACCGCCAGCAGCACCAACCCGAGCGCGAGGAAGTGCAGCAACGGTGCGCGAACGAGACGCCGCATCACGGTTCAGGACGGCTCCGGCCGGTACCAGATGGGCGATGTCCAGGCGCGCTCCTGGATGGTGTCCGGAATGCTCGCATCGCAGCATCCGGCGTACGCGTCCGGCACGCCGTCCGGGTCGGCGCAGTCGATGCCGGCGGCCACGCACTGCCGGTGCGACCAGCGGCAGCTCGGATTCTCGACCACGCGGGCGTAGTAGAACGCGCGCTGCTGCGGGTCGAAATCCGGGTCGCGCCAGACGCTGCACAGCTGCGCGAATCCGCTGCCGCGCGTCTCGCAGGTCTGCAGATCGACGCCGGCGCCGTTGGTCGGATCGCCGGCGACCTCGTAGACCGCCTCGTGCTTCTCGCCGCCGGCGATCCAGCCCTTGACGATCTGGATGCGCTGCAGCGGCTCGGCGCCGGATGCGGGATCGCGCGTCGCTGCCACCGCGAACGCGGGGGCGCCGGCGTCCGCCGGTGGACCCGGCAGCATCGCCCCCATGGGCACGCCGCGATCGTAGCCGATGCCTGCGAAGTCGCCGCTACCGCATTGATTGTCCGGGAGATCCCATCCGCCGAAGAAGCGCACCACCGGGCGATTGCCGCTGGTGCCGTAGACTTCGCGCCGTTCCATGGCAGCGAACAGCGCCTCGCGCGTGTTCTCTTCCGCCCAGATCACTGCCAGCCCGCCGGGGCTGTACTCCACCAGATCGGTGAGGCCGGCGGGCAGGGTGTCGATGGCCGGCATGCCGGCGCCGCCGTGGCCCGGGAAGCCGTCCTCGGCGACCAGTCCCGGTGTCGCCAGATGGGTGTCGCTGCTGGCGATGAAGCCGTAGCGGAACGGGTTCTCGCCGATGGCCGCTTCCTGCGCCAGCCCTTCCTTGAGCGCCTCGCGCAGGAAGTCCTGCGGCACCGGCGGGCCGGTGTTGAAGCCGCCGAAGCGGTCGCCGGTGAGGTTGTTGTAGGGCAGGATCTCGAAGCCGCAGAGCTCGTCCTGCATGCCGGCACCGGCCGTGTTCAGGCATTCCGAGGACCCCTTGTGCTGGTAGATCTCGGCCAGCGGCTCGTTGCGACGGCGCTCGGCGGCGACCTCCGCCGTGTAGGCATTGCCGTCCTTGTCGACGGTCTCGAACATCAGCCCGGCGCTGAGATTCGAGTTGTGCGGGATGGTCAGGAAATCGCAGCCATCCTCGTCGCGGCAGCGCTCGTCGAGCGCCGCCCAGAGCAGCTCGGGCTCCGGGAATTCCTGGTAGGCCGGGGGCTGCTCGGGCACCGCCGCGCTGCGGAACAGCACATTGCGATGCAGGTTGTTGGACAGCGGCGCGCCGGTCCACTCGTAGCCCACGAAGGTGGTGAAGGCGCAGTCGCGGGAACGGTCGTAGAACGCCTCGGCGGCCGCCTGGGTATCGCGCCAGGGCGTCTTGGCGGCCTCCAGGCAGCGCTCGCCGCCGAGACCGCAGAACGGCATGCGCGGCACCGTGCCGTCGGCACCGATCAGCGGCAGCCGGGTGATCAGCGGCAGATCGCTGATCGGCAGCCGCGACAGATCCGGCAGACCGACCGCGAAGAGATTGAACAGCGTGAAGGCGCTCTGCGGATTGCGCCGGTAGTAGCGGCATTCCACCGAGTCGTAGCCCGCCAGCTCGGGATCGGTGCAGATGTCGACCTCGCCGAAGAGCTCTGCGTGATCGGTCACCGCCGCGAAGTCCAGGGGCCGCGCGAGCTGGCTGGTGCGCAGCGCGTTGCCGTCGGCGTCGTACGGCTGGATGCCGAGGGGCTCGCCGCGCGCGTAGCGATAGGCATCGTGCGGCGTCAGGCGGGTGCCCTGCGTATTGGCGTCGAGCGAATAAGTGGTGTGAACGTGCAGGTCGCCGAAGTAGGGATTGCGCAGTGCGTCGAAGCCCAGACACTGCCCCGGTCCGTCGCGCGCATCGCCGGCACCCCCCGCACCCACTCCGGAGGTCGTGTCGCCACCGCACGCGCCCATCATCGCGACGACCAGCGCCGTGAAGGTACCGCGCAACACACCGCCGGAAACAAGGCGCATGGTTGGTCTCCCTCCTTACTCCCGGTTGACGTTGGCCTCCGCCAGGAAGGACGGACGCTCCCCGCCACCGTGGATCACCATATTGCTGCCCGACACGTAGCCCGCCCCGGGACCGCTCATCCAGACGCATGCATCGCCGATCTCGCGCGGCTGCGCCAGCCGCCGCAGCGGGATGGTATCGGCGACGCGGCGGATGCCTTCGGCGTCGCCGTAGTGCAGATGCGATTGCTCGGTCTCGACCAGGCCGGGGCTGACGCACACGACGCGCACCCTGGGCCCCCACTCGACCGCCAGCGACTGGGTCAGGCTGACGATGCCGGCCTTGGCCGCGCCGTAGGCAGCCGTACCGGGCGACGGACGCACCGCGCTGATACTGCCCACGAAGACGATGGCGCCGCCGCCGTCCTGTGCCTGCATGAGGCGGTTGGCGTGCTGGGCCAGCTCGAGCGGGGCCAGCAGATTGAGCTCGACGATGGCGCGGTGGAAGCGCGGCGAGGCCTCGGCGGCTTCGGCGAACGGCGAGCCGCCGGCATTGTTCACCAGCACGTCCAGACGCCCGAAACGCGTGCCGATCTCCTCCATCATCGCCGCCACGGACTCGCTCTTGCGCACGTCGGCGGCAATGAACTCGGCCCGGCTGTCGTCGTGGACGGGCAGCGCTTCGGGTGCATTGCGGGCGCACACCACGACACGGTCCCCGGCCGCCAGAAAGGCCTCGGCAATGCCCCGCCCGACGCCACGGGCGCCGCCCGTCACCAGAACCACGCGCTGTTGTGCCACTAATCGCTCCGTCGTCTCCTGAACGCATGCTAGGGACCCGACCCCGCCCCGCCGTCATCCAAAAGGACGACGCGCGCGCAGGGCCCGGTGGCGAGCATGAGCGCCAACTTCGGACGACACCGCCCCCATGAGCGCCACGCCCATCCCCGAGGGCCAGTACCTGACCACCGCCAGCGGCCTGCGCCTGCACTATCAGGAGCAGGGCTCCGGCGGTACCACCATCGTGTTCCTGCACGGCAGCGGGCCGGGTGCCAGCGGCTACAGCAACTTCAAGCTGAACTATCCGGAACTGGCCGCGGCCGGACACCGCGTGGTGGTGCCGGACCTGCCGGGCTACGGACTATCCGACAAGCCCGAGGATCAGGAGTACGTCAACGACTTCTTCGTGGCGACCGTCCACGAGCTCATCGAGGGGCTCGACCTCGGACGCGTCGTGCTGCTCGGCAACTCGCTGGGCGGCGCCATCGCGCTGGGCTACGCCCTCGCCCACCCCGAGCGCGTGCAGGGCCTCATCCTGATGGCACCCGGCGGCGTCGAGGAGCGCGAGGCCTACTTCGAGATGGAGGGCATCAAGCGGATGATGGCGCTGTTCGCCGAGGGGCCGCTGGACTTCGACGCCATGAAGAAGCTGCTCGGCTTCCAGCTGCACGATGCCTCGCAGGTCAGCGACCAGGTCGTGGCCGAACGCGTGGCGATCTGCGCCGATCAGCCGCGCACGGTGCTGTCGACCATGCGGGTACCCAACATGGAGAACCGTCTGGGCGAGATCACCTGCCCGGTGCTCGCCTTCTGGGGCGTGAACGATCAGTTCAACCCGCCCGGCGGCGCGCAGAAGATCGCCGCCGGCTGCCCGAACGCGCGCGTTACGCTGGTCAACCGGTGCGGACACTGGGTGATGGTCGAGCACCGCGACTATTTCAACCGCGCCTGCATCGATTTCCTGGCCCACGAGGTGGCGGCGGCATGAGCCTGAGCGACATGAGCTGCAACGGCATCGGCGACGACCTGTTCGCGGCACTGCGCGAGCGGCGCACCATCGAGCCCCCCAGCGCGCAGCACAACGGCATGGAGATCGACGACGCCTATCGGGTCTCGCGTCATTTCCTGGCGCGCCGCATGGCCGAGGGCGAGAAACTGGTGGGCAAGAAGATCGGGGTCACCAGCGCCGCCGTACAGGACATGCTGGGCGTGCACCAGCCCGACTTCGGTTTCCTCACCGATGTCATGCAGGTGCCCGACGGCGGCACCGTCAGTCTCGCCGCGCACGGCCTCATCCAGCCGCGCGCCGAGGGCGAGATCGCCTTCGTGCTGCGTCGCGACCTCCAGGGCCCCGGCGTCACCGAGGACGATGTCCTCGATGCCACCGAGTACGTCTGTCCCTGCTTCGAGATCGTCGACTCGCGCATCACCGACTGGCGCATTGCCATCCAGGACACCATCGCGGACAACGCCTCCTGCGGTGTCTTCCTGCTGGGGCAGGCGCGCGTCGATCCGCGATCGCTCGATCTTGCGGCGGTGGCCATGCGCATCGACAAGAACGGCAGTCATGCCGCGGACGGTCTGGGGAGCGCCGTCCAGGGCCATCCGGCGACCGCGGTCGCCTGGCTGGCCAACACGCTGGGCGAGTACGGCATTCCGCTGCTCGCCGGCGAGATCATCCTCTCCGGATCGCTGGCGCCACTGCTGCCCGCGCACGCCGGCGACCGCTTCCACCTGCAACTCGAGGGCATTGGCGAAGCGACCGTTTCCTTCGCCGACTGACCACCCGGGAGGTTCCCTAGAATGAGCAAGATCCGCTGCGCCATCATCGGCTCCGGCAACATCGGCACCGACCTGCTTTACAAGCTGCAACGCAGCGAGCTGCTGGAGCCGGCCTGGATGGTCGGCATAGACCCCGACAGCGAGGGCCTTCAGCGCGCGCGCGACGCCGGCCTCAAGACCACATCCGAAGGCGTCGACGGTCTGGTGCCGCACGTCGAGGCCGACGACGTGCGCATTGCCTTCGATGCCACCTCGGCCTATGTGCACGCGGAGAACTCGCGCAAGCTCAACGAGCGCGGCGTGCTGATGATCGACCTCACGCCGGCCGCCATCGGGCCGTACTGCGTCCCGCCGGTCAACCTCGCCGAGCACGCCGACTCGCGCACCATGAATCTCAACATGGTCACCTGTGGCGGCCAGGCCACCATCCCGATGGTGGCGGCGGTGTCGCGCGTGCAGGCGGTGCGCTACGGCGAGATCGTCGCCACCGTGTCGTCGAAATCGGTGGGCCCCGGCACACGCAAGAACATCGACGAGTTCACCCGCACCACCGCCACCGGCGTCGAGCGTGTCGGCGGTGCGGCGAAGGGCAAGGCCATCATCGTCATCAACCCGGCCGATCCGCCCATCATCATGCGCGACACCATCCACTGCCTGACCGTGGACAAGCCGAAGCACGCCGAGATCGAGGCCTCCGTGCAGGCCATGATCAAGGAGGTGCAGAAGTACGTGCCCGGCTACCGGCTGGTCAACGGCCCGGTGATCGACGACGACGACCACCGCGTGACCTGCTACATGGAGGTCGAGGGTCTGGGCGACTATCTGCCCAAGTACGCCGGCAATCTCGACATCATGACCGCGGCTGCGGCGCGCACCGCCGAGATGTTCGCGGAGCGGATGCAGGCCGGTCAGTTCGCGCCGGCGGCGGCGACCGCCTAGGCCGGCCCACCATTGATCCCGCAGGGCGACGGACGCTTTGGCCGAAGCAGGCGTCCGTCGGCCTGTCCGCCATCGGGGCACCGAGAAGCCGTGTCCAGGAGTCTGATGCCATGAATCTAGAAGGCCGCAAGGTCACCGTCCACGACATGTCGCTGCGCGACGGCATGCACCCCAAGCGCCACCAGATCACCGTGCAGCAGATGCGCGACGTCGCGCGCGGCCTCGACGCCGCCGGCGTGCCGCTCATCGAGGTCACCCACGGTGACGGTCTCGGCGGCGAGTCGGTCAACTACGGATTTCCGGCCGCCTCGGACGAGGAGTACCTGCGCGCGGTCGTGCCGGAACTGAAGAACAGCAAGGTCTCGGCCCTGCTGCTGCCGGGCATCGGCACGGTGGACCATCTGAAGATGGCCGCCGACTGCGGCGTCACCACCATCCGCGTGGCCACCCACTGCACCGAGGCCGACGTCTCCGAGCAGCACATCCAGCTCGGCCGCGAGATGGGGCTCGACACCGTCGGCTTCCTGATGATGGCGCACATGATCCCGCCCGAGCAGCTGGTCGAGCAGGCGCTGCTCATGGAGTCCTACGGCGCCAACTGCCTCTACGTCACCGACTCCGCCGGCTACATGCTCCCCGACGACGTCACCGCGCGCATCAGCCTGCTGCGCGAGAAGGCGATGCCGGAAACCGAGATCGGCTTCCACGGCCATCACAACATGTCGATGGGCGTGGCCAACTCGATCGCGGCGGTAGCCGCGGGCGCCAACCGCATCGACGCCGCCTGCGGCGGTCTCGGCGCCGGCGCCGGCAACACGCCCACCGAAGTCTTCGTGGCGGTGGCCAACCGCATGGGCATCGATACCGGCATCGACCTGTTCAAGGTCTCCGACGTCGCCGAGGATCTCATCCAGCCGATGCTGGACTTCCCGGTGCGCATCGACCGCAACGCGCTCACGCTCGGCTACGCCGGCGTCTATTCGTCCTTCCTTCTGTTCGCGCAGCGCGCCGAGGCCAAGTACGGCATCCCGGCCCGCGAGATCCTGCTCGAGCTCGGCCGCCAGAAGATGGTGGGCGGTCAGGAGGACATGATCGAGGACACCGCACTGACCATGGCGCGCGAGCGCGAGCGGGCGGCGGCAGCGGGCTGATCCGGACCGCGACGCCGGCGTCGCGCCATCCACCACGCATCTTCGAGCGCGGCATGCCTGAGAGACGGGTCGTCCGTGCCGCCGCGACCCGCCGTCGCCCGAGCGCGCTCGCCGGCAGGCGTGCGCCCGGGCCGGGGCAAGTATCTGATTCCGTGCTCCGTTCCCGCGGCAGCGGTGGCCACGACGCGCTAGGACTGGCACACCAAGTGCTAGAGTTCGGGCATGGAAAATCCCATCCGCCTGCACTGGCTCGATCCCAAGGATCCGGCGCAGCCGTTCCCCTCTCCGGGGCGGGCACTGCGCGATCCGGACGGACTCCTGGCCATCGGCGGCGACCTCTCGACAGCGCGTCTGCTGCGCGCCTACCGCGAGGGGATATTCCCCTGGTTCAATCCCGACGAGCCCATCCTGTGGTGGAGCCCGGACCCGCGCACGGTACTGCCCACGGGCCGCATGCATGTCAGCCGCAGCCTGCGCCGCGCCGTCCGGCGTGCCGACTACGCCATCCGGTTCAACACCGCGCCCGACGCCGTCATGGCCGCCTGTGCCGCACCCCGCGAGCCCGGTCAGGGCACCTGGCTCGGCCTGCAGATGCGACGCGCCTACCGCAGCCTCTTCGACGCCGGCGCCATGAAGACCGTCGAGGTCTGGCGCGCCGGCACGTTGGTGGGTGGCGTGTACGGCGTCGCCATCGGGCGGATGTTCTACGGTGAATCGATGTTCTCGACCGTGGACAACGCCTCGAAGATCGCCCTGTTCTGGCTGTGCCGCTTCATGGCAGCGCAGCGGATGCCGCTGCTCGATTGCCAGGTGGGCTCCGACCACCTCGCCTCCCTGGGTGCCGAGGGAATGCCGCGTGCCCAGTTCATCGAGATGGTGCAGCGCCTCGTGAACGAAGCCCCCCCGGACTGGACGGAACCCGCGGATGCGCCGGCCGCGGCGGAGCATCTCCCCGCATGCTGAGCGGCAGCGACAACATCAGCCTGCTCATCACGCAGCCGCACCCGTGCAGCTATCTCGCGGACCGTACCGCGCGCAATCTCGTGGTCGACCCGCGTCTGCGCCTCGACGGGATGCGCTACGAACAGCTGCTGGCACAGGGCTTCCGTCGCAGCGGCGATGCGGTCTATCGCCCGCACTGCCCACAGTGTCAGGCTTGCACGCCGGTCCGCATCCCGGTCGACGCCTTCCGCCCCGATCGCGCCCAGCGCCGCTGCCTGCGACGCAACCGGGATCTGCGTCTGGTGCGGACGAGCACCATCAACGCCGAGATCCTGCAGCTCTACGAGCGCTATCTGCGCGCGCGGCACGACGGGGAAGGCATGGACCCGGACGATCACTTCGGCTTCGAGCGCTTCACGGCGTGCAGCTGGCTGCCGGTCGAGTACTGGCAGTTCTTCGAGAAGGGCAGGCTCATCGCCTGCGCCGTGGTCGATGTGCTTCCGGAAGGCTACTCTGCAGTGTATACGGTGTTCGACCCCGCGCCCGAGCACGCGCCGCGCAGCCTCGGCATCCACGCCGTGCTGCAGCAGATCATGGCCGCGCGCGAGGAAGGTCGCCGCCATGTCTGGCTGGGCTACTGGATACCGGGATGCGGCAAGATGGAGTACAAGCGCCGCTTCCGCCCGCAGGAGCGTCCCTGCGGCGAAGGCTGGAAACGCGTTGCCGAATGACGCCTTCGCCCCGATAATACGCGGCCTATTCCACTAGCAGCATTCATGGCCAAAGAAGACCATATCGAGATGGAGGGTGTCGTGATGGACACGCTCCCCAACACCACCTTCCGCGTCAAGCTGGAGAACGGCCACATCGTGACCGCGCACATCTCCGGCAAGATGCGCAAGCACTACATCCGGATCCTCACCGGAGACAAGGTCAAGGTCGAACTCACGCCCTACGACCTGACCAAGGGCCGCATCACCTACCGGGACAAGTAGCCCGGGCCCGGGCGGCGCCTCTCGTGTCGAACGTCGCTCGCCCACCAATCTCCCGCCCCGCATGACTGCGCACTGCCGGCCCCGCGCCGGCGCCCGGTGCGAATCGCTGTCGTGCGCGCCATCGCGGCGAGCGGGCGAATCCGCGAAGCATCGCTCCCCGTCGACCACGTCCGAAGCAGGCGCCTTGCCGCAGCGGGGTGCCCGAGCCGGGAAGTCGTCCGTGGCGCTGCTGCTGCGCCCCCGCTCCGCCGCGCGAAACGCGGATTGCGCCCATCGGGTTGCCGACGGCACGCGCCGCCGTTCACGGGGTGATTGGCGGCGGCCATGACGGTCCGGCACCTGGCCGGCAGGGCGTCAGCGACAGGACGCGCCGCGCACCATCATGGTGCGCGGCGGTCGGTCATCAGGCCGGCGCCGCCTCGCGCGCCTGCACATCCAGCGACAGTTCGTCGCCCTCGACACCGACGCGCACGACGCCACCGTCGGCCAGCCGCCCGAAGAGCAGCTCCTCGGCCAGCGGCCGCTTGATGTGTTCCTGGATGACGCGCGCCATCGGGCGGGCGCCCATGGTGGCGTCGAAGCCGTGCTCGGCCAGCCAGGCGCGGGCGTCCTCGTCCACCTCGAGCTGCACCTTCTTGGCCCCGAGCTGGGCTTCGAGCTGCATGATGAACTTGTCGACCACGCGCGCCACCGCCTCGGCCGGCAGCGAGTCGAAGGACACGATGGCATCCAGCCGGTTGCGGAACTCGGGCGAGAACGACTTGCGGATGATCTCCATGGCGTCGCTGGCGTGATCCTGCTCGGTGAAGCCGATCGAGCGCCGAGCCTGGACTTCGGCGCCGGCATTGGTGGTCATCACCAGGATGATGTTGCGGAAATCGACCTTGCGGCCGTTGTTGTCGGTCAGCGTGCCGTGGTCCATGACCTGCAGCAGCAGATTGAACACGTCCGGATGCGCCTTCTCGATCTCGTCGAGCAGCACGACCGCGTGCGGATGCTTGAGGGCGGCATCGGTGAGCAGCCCGCCCTGGTCGAAGCCGACATAGCCGGGCGGCGCGCCGATCAGCCGCGACACGGTGTGGCGCTCCATGTACTCGGACATGTCGTAGCGCAGCAGCTCGATGCCGAGGATTTCCGACAGCTGGCGCGTGACCTCGGTCTTGCCGACACCGGTGGGACCGGCGAGCAGGAAGGCGCCGATGGGCTTGTCCGGGTTGGCGAGACCGGAACGCGACATCTTGATCGCCGACGCCAGCGTCTCGACCGCCTGATCCTGGCCGAAGATGACCAGCTTGAGGTCGCGCTCGAGCCGCTCGAGCCGCTCGCGGTCGTCGGTGGAGACCGACTTGGCGGGGATCCGGGCGATGCGTGCCACGGTGTCCTCGATGTCGCGCACCTGCACCGTCTTGCGCTTGCGCGAGCCGGGCAGCAGGCGCAGTCGCGCCGCGGCCTCGTCGATGACGTCGATGGCCTTGTCCGGCAGGAAGCGGTCGGTGATGTGGCGCGAGGCCAGATGCACCGCGGCTTCCAGCGCCGGATGCGAGAAGGTGACCTCGTGATGTGCCTCGAAGCGGCTCTTGAGGCCCTCGAGAATGCGCACGGTGTCCTCTTCGGTGGGCTCGACCACGTCCACCTTCTGGAAGCGGCGCGCCAGCGCGCGGTCCTTCTCGAAGATGCCGCGGTACTCACTGTAGGTGGTCGAGCCGATGCAGCGCAGCTCACCAGCCGCCAGCAGCGGCTTGAGCAGGTTGGACGCATCCATCACGCCGCCCGAGGCCGCACCGGCGCCGATCAGGGTGTGGATCTCGTCGATGAACAGCACCGCGCCGGGGATATCGCCGAGCTCGGCGAGCACGGCCTTGAGCCGCTTCTCGAAGTCGCCGCGATACTTGGTGCCGGCGATGAGGGCACCCAGATCGAGGCTGAAGATGGTGCTGTCGCGCAGCGCCTGCGGCACGCGACCCTCGGTCACCAGCCAGGCCAGGCCCTCCGCGATGGCGGTCTTGCCGACACCGGCCTCGCCCACCAGCAGCGGGTTGTTCTTGCGGCGGCGGCAGAGCGTCTGCATGACGCGCTCGACCTCGTGCTCGCGGCCGATCAGCGGGTCGACCGAGCCCTTGCGGGCGCGCTCGTTGAGATTGGTGGCGTACTGCTCCAGCGCCGAGGCCTCGTCGCTGCTGCGCGTCTGCGCACTGTTGGCGGCGGAGGCCCCTTCCTCGCCGGATTCGGTGCCCGGCACCTTGGAGATGCCGTGCGACAGGTAGTTGACCACGTCGAGGCGCGAGACGCCTTCCTGGGCGAGCAGGAACACGGCGTGGGTGTCCTTCTCCGAGAAGATCGCCACCAGTACATTCAGGGTCGAGACCTGCTTCCGGCCCGCCGACTGCACGTGGTAGATGGCGCGCTGGAGCACGCGCTGGAAGGACAGCGTCGGCTGGACGTCGCGGTCGGCGGCCTCGCCGTCGGCCTGGACGTTGTGGGCAATGTACTCGCGCAGGGCGTTCTCCAGCTGCTCGAGATTGGCCCCGGTCGCGCCCAGCACCTCGCTGACGTTGGCGTCGGAGAGCAGCGCCAGCAACAGGTGCTCGACGGTGAGCATGTCGTGATGCTCATTGCGCGCCTGGACAAAGGCGGCGTCCAGGGCTTTCTGCAGTTCATCGGAGAGCATCAGGCTTCCTCCATTACGGTCAGCAGCGGGTGCTGGTGGCGACGGGCGTAGTCATTGACCTGCGCCACCTTGGTCTCGGCGATCTCGGCGGGGAAGATGCCCGCCACGCTTCGCCCCTGGGTATGGACCTGCATCATGATCTGCACCGCCTTCTCTCGCGAGTGACGGAAGAACTGCTGCAAAACCTGGACCACAAACTCCATCGGCGTGTAGTCATCGTTGAGCATGATCACCTTGTAGCGCGGCGGCTCCTGCAGCCGCGGCTTTGCCGTCTCGGTGGCGACGCCGGTTCCATGCTGATCGTGTGACTCGCTCATGACTCCATTGTAGCGATGCTGATTCGCGAAACCCGGCGGGTTGGACAACGTCAGAAAGCGGCGATTCCCGTCTGGGCACGGCCCAGGATCAGCGCATGCACGTCGTGGGTGCCCTCGTAGGTGTTCACCGTTTCCAGATTCACCATGTGGCGCATCACCGGATAGGCGTCGCTGATCCCGTTGGCGCCCAGCATATCGCGGGCCTGCCTGGCGATGTCGAGCGCCTTGCCGCAGTTGTTGCGCTTGAGCATTGACACCGCTTCGTGCCGGGCGTTCCCGGCGTCGAACAGGCGCCCGAGCTGCAGCGCGGCCTGCAGACCGAGCGCGATCTCGGTCTGCATGTCGGCGAGCTTGCGCTGCACGAGCTGGTTGGCCGCCAGCGGGCGATCGAACTGCCGCCGCTCCACGGTGTAGTCGCGGGCCGCGTGCCAGCACGCCTCCGCCGCCCCCATGGCACCCCAGCAGATGCCGAAGCGTGCCTTGGTGAGGCAGGCGAACGGCGCCGCCAGTCCCTCGGCGTCGGGCAGACGCCGGCTGTCCGGCACGAACGCATCGTCCAGCACGATCTGCCCGGTCGGCGATGCGCGCAGCGACAGCTTGTCGTCGATCGCGGGGGTATCGAGGCCGGGGGTGTCCCGATCGACCAGAAAGCCGCGCACCGTGCCGGCCTCGTCGCGCGCCCAGACCAGGAGGACGTCGGCCAGTGGCGCGTGGCTGATCCAGGTCTTGGTGCCACTCAGACGCCAGCCGCCGTCGTCGCTCCGACGGGCACACGTGCGCATGCCGGCCGGATCCGAACCGTGGTCGGGCTCGGTCAGACCGAAGGCGCCCAGCAGGCGACCGGAGGCGAGCGCGGGCAGATAGTGCTGGCGCTGCGCATCACTGCCGAAGCGGTGGATCGGGTACATGACCAGACTGGACTGCACCGAGAGCAGCGAACGGTAGGCCGAATCGACGCGCTCGATCTCGCGCGCCACGGCCCCGTAGAGCACGTGACTGCCACCCGGGCAGCCATGGCCGTCCAGCGTGAGGCCGAACAGGCCCATGGCCCCGAAATCCGCGACCAGGGTGCGGTCGAAGGACGCCTCGCGGAATGCCCGCGTGACCCCGGGGGCCAGCCGCTCGCGCGCGAATCGTGCCGCCGACTCGGCCGCCGCGGCCTCCTCGGGTGCGAGCTGAGCCCGCAGCTGCAGCGGATCCTGCCAGTCGAAGGCCACGCCGAACTCCGTCGAATGCGAATGCACCGACGATCATGCCATCACCGCCCGGCCGACAGCCCCCGGTCAGCTAGGGGTCGAAGCGCCGCTCCTCGCGGAACGCCGCGCCGGCTTCGTCCTGCACCAGCACGCGCGCCACGCGGCCGTCCGCCTGCGAGTTCTGGGCGGACAGAATCGCCGCCGACACCGCCGCTTCCTTGTCATCGTAGAGCGGCAGGTCGGCATCGCCCTGCGACTCGTCCGTCACCACCCGCCAGACCGCATCCTCGGGCACGACGTAGAGGATGTCCCTCGACATGGAATCTCCGTTGTCCTGAATGGCGCCCGCAGGATGCGTGGTCGAACTGGACGGCGGGTGAATGCCCCGACTGCCGTCGTGATCGCGCACATCCCGCAGCAGCCACGCACCGGGGGCCGGAGCCGGTCCGTTGCCGTGCAGCACGTGGATGCTGCCGGTGCCCTCCATCACCACGGCGTGCACGCGGCCCGGATCGACGACATTGGCGCCCCGGAGATGCGCGCGCAGGTCGTTCTCGGTTACGCGCGCAATGCGGAGGTTCTCGTGAAGGATGCGACCGCCGGCCCCCATCAGGAGGATGGGCGCGTTGTCGGTGGCCCGTTCGACCGGGCGGTAGCGACGCCGCAGGCGCGAGACCAGCAGCTGGACCGTGTACAGCGTGGCCAGCGCGGCCATGCCGTGCAGCAGCGGGGGTTCGCGCGCGACCACGGTGGTCGCCATCAGCGAACCGATGGCGATGGTCACGGCAATGTCGAAGGTCGACATCTGCGCGAAGCTGCGCACCCCGGACCAGCGCGCGAACAGGATGATCGTCGCGTACATGACCAGGGTGCCGAGCACGACCAGAAGTAGCGGGGGCAGCGATGTAACGAACCAGTCGGTGGGCATGCGGTCTCCGGGTGGACGATCGAAGCCGCGCCGTTCGGCGGCCCGGAATCGGCAACGCGGGCGCGGATGCGGCGGAGACGCTGCGGCCCGCCCGCTTGCGCGCCACTGAAGCGCCCCGTCCCGGGGCACGAACCGTCGGATACGCGATCGCCCGCCGCGGCACCGGCGACCGGAGCGCCGCCGGGGAACGGATGCCCGGCAGCAGGCCGTTCCCGGGCGGCACGATTCGCGCGGCATCACTGCGCAGCGCTCTGCCGGCAAGTATCATCACGCCGGTGGATGCCTCCCGCATGATCAATCTCTACGAGCAGCACGCCGGCCGCCTGGCGGGCGCGGTCTCGCTCGTCCTCGCGATCGCGCTCGGCGTGCTGGTCGCGCGCCTCGGCTGGGCGCTGGTACCGCCGCCGGAAGGCATCTGGCAGCCGGCACCGGTGCAGCCGCGCACCGAGAGCGGTGGCGGACCGGCCTACGACATGCAGCGGCTGGTATCGGCCGAGCTCATGGGCAGCTACGAGGCGCCCGAGCAGACCGCATCGGAGCAGGCCGTGGAGGACGCGCCCGAGACACGGCTGTCGCTGACGCTGCTGGGCGTCTATGCGGCCGACGAGGACTCGATGTCGCGCGCCATCATCGCGTCGTCGCAGGGCGACGAGGACATCTACGCCATCGGCGACACCATCTCCCGCAACGTCACGCTGCACTCGGTGTTCGCCGATCGGGTCATCATTTCGCGCGAGGGGACGCTCGAGACGCTGCGCATGGAGCGCGACGGGGTCGGCGACGCGCGCACGGCCGGCAGCGGTGCCTCGCGCACGCCGGTCAGCAACAGCGGCAACCTGCAGGCGCCCAACCCCGAGCGGCTCGGCGACATCCGCAACGAGCTGCTGTCGGACCCGAGCAAGGCCAGCAACTACATCCGGGTGGTGCCGGCATCGTCCGGCGGCGCCCAGCGCGGCTACCGCATCTACCCGGGACGCGAGCGCGCGCTCTTCGAGGCGGCCGGCCTGCGGCCCGGCGACCTGGTCACCGCCGTCAACGGCATTCCGCTCGACAGCGCCCAGCGCGCGCTGTCGCTACTGAACGAACTGAGCAACGCGCAGTCGATCAATGTCACGGTCGAACGCGGCGGCTCCGTCCAGAACTACACGCTGAGTACCAACTGATGCGCCTTACGCTGATCCGACCGCTCGCGGTCTTAGTGGCCCTGCTGCTGGCCGCGCCCCTGCAGGCCCAGAACGCGGTCACCCTCAACCTCAAGGACGCGGATATCAGCGCGCTGATCGAGACCGTCAGCGATGTCACCGGGCGCAACTTCATCGTCGACCCGCGCGTGAAGGCCAAGATCAACGTCGTCAGTGCCTCGCCGATGACGCCGGATGCAGTCTACGAGACCTTCCTGTCCATCCTGCAGGTCTACGGCTTCGCCGCGATCCCGGCCGGCAACGCCACCAAGATCGTGCCCGAGACCAACGCGCGCCAGGACGGCGGCAGCGTGGAAGAGGTGCGCGGGGCGCCCGATGACGAGATCATCACCCGCGTGGTCGACATCGAGAACGTGCCGGCCGCGCAGCTGGTGCCGATCCTGCGCCCGCTGGTTCCGCAGTGGGGGCACCTGGCCGCGTACTCGCCGTCGAACATGCTGATCATCTCGGACCGCGCGGCCAACATCCGGCGCCTCGACCGCATCATCGCCGAGATCGACCGCGCCGGCGACGACGACATCCAGCTCGTCCGGCTCGAGCACGCCTCGGCCAGCGAGGTGGTCGAGATCCTGAGCTCGCTGGCGCAGGGCGACCGTCAGGAAGGGGAAAGCGCGTCGGCCCTGATCGCCGACGAGCGCAGCAACTCGGTGCTGGTGGGCGGCGACAAGGCACGGCGCCAGCGCCTGATGGAGCTCATCCGCTCGCTCGACGTCGAGGTCGATGCCGGTGGCGCCACCCAGGTGGTCTACCTACGCCACGCCAGCGCCGAGGATCTGGCGTCGATCCTGCAGGGCTTCGCGCCGAGCGGCGATTCCGAGAGCGGCAGCGGCGGCGGACAGGCCCGCACGGCCAGCAGCAACCGCTCGCAGAGCAGCGGTGGCGGCAGCTCCATCGCGGGCGACGCCAACATCATCGCCGAGCCCGATACCAACTCGCTGGTCATTACCGCCCCCCCGAAGCGGATGCGGGCCCTGAAGAGCGTGATCGACCAGCTCGACATCAAGCGCGCCCAGGTCATGGTCGAAACGCTGATCGCCGAGATCAGCAGCAGCAAGCAGGCCGAGCTCGGCCTCGACTGGGTGGTATTCAACGAGGACCGCGTCGCCGCCGCCGGCATCTTCGACCCGGACACCTCGTCCATCCTCTCCGGACTGGGCAACAGCGCGGGATCCTCCAACATCGACGCCAGCGCCCTCGCCGGCCTCCTCGGTCAGGGCGTGACCGCGGGCTTCGGGCGCATCAACGACGGCGGCACCAGCTTCGGCGTCCTGGTCAAGGCGCTGCAGGGCGACGGAGACACCAACATCCTGTCGGCCCCCACCCTCCTGACCATGGATAACGAGGAGGCCGAGTTCTCGGTGGGCCAGGAAGTGCCCTTCCTCACCGGTCAGTTCACCAACACCGGCACCCAGACCGGCAGCATCAATCCGTTCCAGACCATCGAGCGCCGCGACGTCGGCCTGACCCTGACGCTGACGCCGCAGATCAACGAGGGCAGCCAGGTGAAGCTCGAGCTCAGCCTCGAAATATCCAGCCTGGGCGCATCCTCGGCCGGCGACCTGACGCAGACCACGAACACGCGCTCGATCACCAACACCGTCACCGTCGAGGACGGCCAGGTGCTCATCCTCGGCGGCCTGATCGATGACAACGTCACCGACTCCAAGTCCGGCATTCCCTTCCTGAGCCAGATCCCGCTGATCGGCTCGCTGTTCCGCTTCCAGTCGGTGCAGAGCGAGAAGCGCAATCTCATGCTGTTCATGCGCCCGCGCATCCTCCGCGACCGCGAGACCGCCGACTACTACACGCGCCGCAAGTACGAGCAGACCCAGCGCGCGCAGGCACAGACCAAGAAGGACGTGCCCATCATCAACCGCGCCTACCCGCGCCTCGAGGATTTCGAGATATTCCTCGACGGACCGGACGGCCCCGGCAAGCCGCTCTCCGGCAACGTCGGCGCCATGCCCGAGGACCGCATGCCCGCGCCGGCCTCGCAGCGCAAGCCCGGGAGCGCCGCGCCCAGCCGATGAACGCGCCGGATACGCCAACCGAGGCCGCCGCCATCCAGCGGCCGAGCTACTCCTTCTGCAAGCGCAACGGCGTCCTGATCTCCAGTGACGGCGAAGGCCACCCGGTCGTGCTGGTGCGCGAGGGCGCCTCGATGGATGCCTTTACCGAGATCCAGCGCCTCAACGCCGGCGCCCTGCCGGTCAAGCCGTGCGATGCGGCCAGCTTCGACCTCGAGCTGCAGCGCGCCTACGAACAGGGCGAAGGCGCCGCCGCCGAACTGGTCGAGGGGCTGGGCGGCGACGAGCAGCCGGACGATCTCGACGCGCTGGCCCACGCGCTGGCCGAGAACCAGGACCTGCTCGAGGCCGAGGACGACGCGCCGGTCATCCGCTTCATCAACGGACTGCTGATCGAGGCCATCAAGGACAACGCCTCGGACATCCACATCGAGACCTTCGAATCGCGCTGCAGCGTGCGCTTCCGCGTCGACGGCGTGCTGCGCGAGGTGATGGCGCCGCCGCGCGCGCTGGCGCCGCGCCTGGTGTCGCGCATCAAGATCATGGCGAAGCTGGACATCGCGGAGAAGCGCCTCCCGCAGGATGGCCGCATCACCCGCGCCATCGGCGGCCGCAAGGTCGATCTCCGCGTCTCGACCATCCCTACCGGCACCGGCAACGAGCGCGTGGTGCTGCGTGTCCTGGACAAGCAGACCGAGAACATCGACCTCGAGCATCTCGGGCTGGGCGAGCGCCAGACGCGCGTGCTCAAGCGCATCATCCACAAGCCCTACGGCATCATGCTGGTCACCGGCCCCACCGGCTCGGGCAAGTCGACCACCCTCTACGCGGCGCTGTCGGTGCTCAACGACAAGTCGCGCAACATCATGACGGTCGAGGACCCCATCGAGTACAACATCGAGGGGATCGGCCAGACCCAGGTCAACACCAAGGTCAACATGACCTTCGCGCGCGGGCTGCGGGCCATCCTCCGTCAGGATCCCGATGTCGTCATGATCGGCGAGATCCGCGACCTGGAGACCGCCGAGATCGCCGTGCAGGCATCGCTCACCGGCCATCTGGTGCTGTCCACGCTGCACACCAATACCGCGGTGGGTGCGGTGACCCGCCTGCGCGACATGGGCGTCGAGCCCTATCTGCTGTCGACCTCGCTGATCGGCCTGATGGCGCAGCGCCTGGTGCGCGTCCTCTGTCCGCACTGCAAGGAACCCTATGAGGCCGAGCAGGTCGAGCGCGAGACGCTCGGCGTCAACGACCGCGACAGCGTCGTCCTCTATCGCGAGAAGGGCTGCTCGCAGTGCCGCGGCACCGGCTTCCAGGGGCGCACGGGCATCCACGAGATCATCGAGGTGGACCAGGACATGGAAGTCCTCATCCACGACAACGTCGGCGAGCAGAGCCTGGAGCAGCACGCGCGCAAGCAGACACCGGGCATCATGCAGTCCGGGCGCGACAAGGTACTGGCCGGCACCACGACGCTGCGCGAGATCCTGCGCGTCACCAGCGAAGACTGACGGCGCGTCATGGCCGCATTCGAATACGTCGCCCTCAACGCCAAGGGCCGGCAGCAGAAGGGCCTGATCGAGGGCGATACCGCGCGCCACGTGCGCGAGCAGCTGCGCGGCAAGGGACTGATACCGGTCTCGCTGCGCGAAGTGGCGGACCGGAGCGGCAGCGAGGGCGGCGGCGGCTTCTCGCTGCGCCGCAGCGGCAACCTCAGCACCACCGATCTGTCGCTGTTCACACGGCAGCTCTCCACGCTGCTGCGCTCGGGGCTGCCGCTGGACGAGTCGCTCTCGGCCGTGGCGCAGCAGTCGGAGGGTCGCAACATCAAGCGGGTGGCGCTGGGCGTTCGCGCGCAGATCGTCGAGGGCGCCAGTCTGGCCTCGGCCCTCCGCGAGTTCCCCGCCGCCTTTCCGGCGCTCTACCGCTCCACGGTGGAGGCGGGCGAGCAGTCGGGCAAGCTGGATGCCGTTCTGGTGCGCCTGGCCGACTACGTCGAGGGGCGGCAGGCCATGCGCCAGAAGATGATGCTGGCCGCCTTCTACCCCGCCATCCTCACCGTGGTGGCGATCACGGTGGTCATCCTGCTGCTGTCCTACGTGGTGCCGCAGGTGGTGGGCGTGTTCGACTCCATCGACCAGCCCCTGCCCGGCCTCACCCTCGGGCTGATCGCGGTGAGCGACTTCCTGCGCGCCAACGGCCCGCTGCTGCTGCTGGCGCTGGTCGCCGGCATCGTGGTGTTCGCGCTGGCCATGCGACGCCCGGCCTTCAAGCGACGCGTGCACGCCTGGCAGCTGCGCATTCCGCTCATCGGGCGGCTGACGCGGGGCGCCAACACCGGACGCTTCATGCGCACGCTGGGCATCCTGTCGCAGTCCGGCGTTCCCATCCTGGAAGCCATGCGCATCGGCGCCCAGGTGGTGTCCAACGTGCCCATGCGCGAGGCCATCGAGGTCGCCGCGAAGAAGGTGCGCGAGGGCGGCTCGGTCTACCGCGCGCTGTCGGAATCCAGGCTGTTCCCGCCGATCACGCTGCACCTGCTGGGCAGCGGCGAGCAGTCCGGCAAGCTCGACGAGATGCTGGAACATGCCGCCGAGAACCAGGAACGCGAGGTCGAGACCACGGTCTCGGCGCTCATGGGCATCTTCGAGCCAGTGCTCATCCTGGTCATGGGCGGCGTGGTGCTGCTCATCGTGCTCGCCATCCTGCTGCCCATCTTCGACCTCAACCAGCTCGTGCAGTAGCGCCCGCCACGGCGAGCGCCCGATCGTGCCGAAGGGAATGCGCGCTGTTCAGGATCGGGAACCGCAGATATGAAAAGAACCACAGATTCCACCGATTGAAGGGATTGTTTACTGGTGGCGCTGACGCTGTCAGCGCACACCAGAACCGAAACAGAATCTGTGGAAATCTGTGCAATCTGTGGTTGATGTTGCTCTTGAAGCTGCGCAATCTGCGCGGTTCATCCACCCCGCAGGATTGCCCCCGCCACCGCAACGCACTCACGCGCCGGCCGCAATCTCCGGCATCCCGGTTTCGGTGATCTTGCGCACGCGCTGGGTCAGTCCGCACACGAGTTCGTAGCCCAGCGTGCCGGCGGCGGCAGCCTGCTCCTCGACCGGCAGCCCCTCGCCCCACAGCAGCACTTCGTCGCCGACCGCGACATCGGGGATGCCGGTGGCGTCCACCGCCGTCATGTCCATCGAGACGCGCCCGACCACCGGTGCCGACCGGCCACGCAGCAGCACCCGCCCGCGCCCGCCCAGGGCGCGCTGGAAGCCGTCGGCGTAGCCCACCGCGATGGTCGCGATGCGCCGGTCCCGGTCGCACACGTAGGCGCCGCCGTAGCCGATGCGATCGCCCGGCGCGCAGTCCCGCAGTGACAGCACCCGGGTGTGGAGGCTCATCGCCGGGCGCAGTCCGATCTCTTCGGCGGTGCGGCCCGCCCGCGGCGAGATGCCGTAGAGCATCAGGCCCGGACGGACCCAGTCGCGATGCAGCGCGGCATCGGCGAGCACTCCGGCCGAATTGGCGATCGAGCGCGCACCGGGCGTATCGCCCACCGCATCGTCGAAGCGCCGCGCCTGCGCCAGCGCGGACGCGGTGTCATCGTCGGCGCAGGCGAGATGGGTCATGAAACCGTGCAGCGCCCACTCCGGCCGCGCCTGTACACGCCCCAGTGCTGCCGGCACCGCCCCGGGATCGAAGCCGAGCCGATGCATGCCGCTGTCGATCTTGAGCCAGAGATCGGCGCGCGCACCGCGCGGAAGCTGCTCCAGCAGTGCCAGCTGCCAGTGATCGTGCACCACGATCTGCAGTCGTTCGCGCAGGCAGACGCGCGCCTCCTCCAGCGACAGCACGCCCTCGAGCACCACGATCGGGGCGTAGACGCGGGCCGCACGCAGCGCCAGCGCCTCCTCCAGGCAGGCCACCGCGAAGGCATCCGCCTCCCAGTCTGCGCGCGGGTGCGCATCGCCGGGCACGCGCAGATCGCGCAGGGCGCGGGCTGCGGTATCGGCACCGTGGCCGTAGGCGTTGGCCTTGACTACCGCCATCACCCGCGACCGCGGCGCCATGCGCCGGATGCGCGCGAGATTGTGGCGCAACGCCTCCGGGCTGACATGCGCCCAGACGCGCGGCGTCACGGCCCGGTCTCCGGCGCGCGCTCAGTCATCGTCGTGCCGGTACGACAGGTTCTCGAAGCGCGTGGAGGCCCCCAGGAACGCCACGTGCACGGTGCCGGTGGGACCGTTGCGGTGCTTGGCCACGATGATCTCGGTACGGTTGTCGTCGTCGCCCGCCATCTCGCCCTCCTTGCGCCGATAGTAGGCGTCGCGGTAGATGAAGATGACGATGTCGGCATCCTGCTCGATGGAGCCGGACTCGCGCAGGTCGGACATCACCGGGCGCTTGTTCTCGCGCTTCTCGACTTCGCGCGAGAGCTGGGAGAGGGCGATCACCGGGACTTCGAGCTCCTTGGCCAGGGCCTTCAGATTGCGCGAGATCTGCGAGATCTCGTTGGTGCGGTTCTCGCGCGTGCCCGGCACCTGCATGAGCTGGATGTAGTCCACCACCAGCAGCGACAGGCCGTGACGGCGCTTCATGCGGCGGGCCCGGGCGCGGAGCTCCAACGGCGACAGCGCCGGCGTCTCGTCGATGTAGAGCGGCGCCTCGCGGATGTCGCGGCTCGCCTGCGCCAGCCAGTCCCATTCGTGGTCGGCGATCTGCCCGGAGCGCAGGGCGGACTGGTCCATGCGGCAGTACGACGCCAGCACGCGCATGGCGAGCTGGTCGGCGCCCATCTCCATGCTGAACACGCCCACCGGATGCCCTTCGCGCAACGCCACGTTCTCGGCGATGTTCATCGCGAAGCTGGTCTTGCCCATGCCGGGGCGGCCGGCGACGATGAGCAGGTCGCCGGGCGACAGACCGTGGATCTTGCGGTCGAGATCGGACAGGCCCGTGGGCACCCCGGTGAGCTGATCGGGGTTGTCGCGCAGCGTCTGCAGGCGCTCCTCCACCTTGTCCAGCGCCTGCCCGACGTGCTGGAACTCCTGATTGCCGCGCTCGCCCTTTTCGCGGATCGCGAACACACGCTGCTCCGCGCTCTCCATGAGGTCGGAGTAGGTCTGCTCGCCCGGGCGGAACCCGAGGTCGGCAATCTCCTGCCCGACCTTGATGAGGCTGCGCAGGACCGCCCGTTCGCGCACGATGTCGGCGTAGGCCAGCACGTTGGCCGCGCTCGGAGTGTCGTTGGCGAGCGCACCCAGATAGCTCAGCCCGCCGGCCGGATCGAGTCCGCCGCGGCCGCGCAGATACTCGGAGAGGGTGACGAAATCGCAGGGCTTGCCGGTTTCCAGCAGCTCGCGGATGCCGCGGAAGATCAGCCGGTGATCCTCGCGGTAGAAATCGTCCTCGGCGAGACGCCCGGCGAGCTCCAGCCAGGCGTTGTTGTTGAGCATGAGCCCGCCGAGGACCGACTGCTCGGCCTCGATGGAATGCGGCGGTTGCTTGACCGGAATGTCGTCCACGTTCGAGCTCGCGTACCCGCCGGGCGGGCCTCCGGAAACGAAAACGCCCCGGTCGGCCGGGTGGCCGCCGGGGCGTCAGGATACGACGAAAGCGGCCCTACTCGTCGCTGGCGTTGGCGTCCTTCACGACCACCGTGATCTGGCACTCGATCTCCGAGTGCAGCATCAGGCGCAGCTCGTACTCGCCGATCACCCGGATCGGGCCGTCCGGCATGTCGACCTCGGCACGCTCGATCTCGAGCCCCTGTGCAGCCGCCGCGTCGGCGATGTCCGCGGGCGCGACCGAGCCGTAGAGCTTGCCCTGGTCGGCGACGCGCGCCTCGATGGTGATGACGGCGCCGTTGATCTTGTCGCCGCGCATCTTCGCAGCATTGAGCGATTCCTCGGCCCGCTTCATCAGCTCGGCCTTGCGCTCCTCGAAGACCTTGCGGTTGGCGTCGTTGGCCGGCAGCGCCTTGCCCTGCGGCAGCAGGTAGTTGCGCCCGTAGCCGTTGCGCACCTTCACGGTATCGCCGAGGTCGCCCAGCTTGTGGATCCTTTCCAGAAGAATGACGTCCATGGCGGCCTCAGAGGTCGTGCTTGTCGGTGTACGGGAGCAGCGCGAGATAGCGCGCGCGCTTGACGGCCGTGGACAGCTGGCGCTGATAGCGCGAGCGCGTCCCGGTGATGCGCGACGGCACGATCTTGCCGTTCTCGGCGACGTTCTGCTTGAGCATGTTGAGATCCTTGTAGTCGATCTCGGTGATGCCCTCGGCGGTGAACCGGCAGCTGCGCTTCTTGCGGAAGTAACGGGCCATGCTTACGCTCCGGCGGTTTCGGCCTTCTCGGCCGCGTCGTTGTCGGAATCCTCGTCACCATCGGCGGTATCGGCTTCGCCGTCGTCACCGCTGTCGGAGGCACTGTCGTCACGGGCCGCGGGCTTCTTGTCGTCCTCGGACTTGAACAGCGGCGACTGCTCGGTGACCGCCTCGTCCTTGCGCACGACCAGGCGCCGCAGGACGGCGTCGTTGAAGCGGAATGCTTCCTCGATCTCCGAGAGCGCGCTGCCGCTGCACTCGATGTTCATGAGGAAGTAGTGCGCCTTGTGCAGGCCGTTGATGGTGTAGGCCAGCTGACGGCGGCCCCAGTCCTCGAAACGGTGCACGGCCCCGCCTTCGGCGGTGACCATGGTGCGGTAGCGGTCGACCATGGCGGGCACCTGATCGGACTGATCAGGATGCACCAGGACGACGATCTCGTAGTGACGCATATCGTCGGAACTCCTTGTGGACACGCCGCGGGCGGCGCGGTCCCCCGTCGGAAAGCGGTGGGACAAGGTGGTGGAATCGCGCCCGCAGGCGCAAAGCGAGCGCGGATTCTACGCGCGGCCCGTGGCGCGCGCAACGCCGCGGTGCCCGTGCGACCGAAGCGCCCGGGCGGAGCCGGGCGCTTCGGCGATGCGGCGGATGGCCGCTCAGAGCGTCTTGAGGTACTCGATGATCGCCCGCCGCTCGATGTCGGTCAGCACATCGGTGAAGCGATGCCCCTCGTTGCCCTGGCTGTACTCGCCGGTGTTGTAGATCTTGCGGTTCTCGATCTGGCGGTCGCTCATCACCGGCAGCGCCAGGTTCCAGCCCAGGCCGATGGTGCGATAGAGCACGGCGCGCAGCTGCTGGATGATCGTCGACTCCACCCGCTCGAAGTTGTTGCAGTTGAGCAGCGGCGTCGTGCCGCGGTCGCCGCAGTCGACAGTTTCGTACTTCCAGCCCATGCGATCGGGGTCGTAGGCGCGCTCCAGATCGGTATCGAACCCGACCACGACATCCTGGCCCGACAGATCGGGCGCCGAGACGCGGCGCCAGATGGGCTGGCGATCCTCCGCCTTGAGGACCTCCCAGACATTCGGCACCGAGCCGTTGTGGAAGTAAGGCCCGGACGCCCAGACACCGTAGAGCGGCGGCGCCAGATAGCCCCGGTACGCCTCGGCCTCATTGGGGCCGTAGCAGGCACCCACGTCGCCGGGCGACTCGGGATAGAACAGCCAGCTGTACTCGAAGTAGTCCGAGACGCCCTGGTTGGTGGCGTAGGTATAGGCCGGATCGGTGCCGATGATGTCGTTCGGCACGCGGAACGACGCCTGGCCCGCCATCTCCGGGGATGCGAGGAAATCGGGATCATGCGTGTAGCGGGGCGAGTAGGCACCGTGGCAAGAGGCACAGGACCCGTTCCCGCCTTCGGGGCGCGGCACCGGGTTCTCCAGGCCCTCCGCCCAGAGGTCCTTGCTGTGGAACAGGATCGCGCCCTGCTCGGCCAGTCCGGTATCGATCTCGCCGAGAGTCTGCTCGGGCCAGTCGGGCGCCTCCAGCTGCCCGATCCACGCCTCGGCCTTGCGGTCGTGCGCATCGGTCCAGCGCTTGATCTCCTCCCAGTCGTAGCCGTTCTCGCCGAGCAGCGGCATGTACGCCTGCAGCATGATGCGCGTCGCATCGGACGGCATGGCGCCGCTGTAGAACTTGGCGGGGCGGTGTCCGATGTTCCACCACACAGGAGAATCCTCGGTCGCCGTCGCGGGCGCGAATATGAACGAATCGAGGTCGATGCCGCGCCGGGCCGGCTGATCGCCGATCAGCCACAGCATGACCAGCAGCTGGTAGTTGGTGACGTTGCCGGTGCCGCGGATACGGTTCATGGTGATCGGCAGCAGCCGGCCGACACCGTTGCCGAAATCGCTCAGGAAGGCGCCGAGGTCGCCCTGCCCCGCGGTGCCGTAGACCGCACCGAGATCGGCACCGTCCGCCTTCGAGCCGATACGGGCGCTGTGGCAGACATGACAGGTGATGCCGAGGCGACCGGTCCAGGTGCCGTCCGCCTCGCGAAGCTGCGTCAGCGCCATGGGCAGCTGACCCGACCCGCCGCCGGTCCGGTTGGGGTCCTCTCCGGGCAGCGGATAGGGGTTGGGCTCGTCCGGCAGCGCGTAGCCCCAGCGGTTCGCCACCAGCTGGTCGAAGTTGTCCGGCCGGCCCGGCAGCCCCCACAGGCGCCACATGCGGTTGTAGGTGTCGACCTCGATCGCCATGCCGTTGTCGGGCGTGTCGCCGCCCACGATGCTGCCCGCGCCGATGGCGCCGTTGCCCTTGATGAGCGCGCGGCCCTCATCCACCCACTGGCGATACTCGCCACAGTTCTGCGGATCGCGATAGTCCGGATCGGCTTCGGAGCGGCATTCCTCCCAGTGGACATTGAAATGCACTGCGCGGCCGTCGCTCACGCCGGGCTGTACGAGCGTACGGGCGTCCGGTGGCAGTGCCGCGTCATCGGGACGGCCTTCGCAGAAGCGCGCCCAGGAGTGGCCGCCCTCGTGCCCGTCGGCGAGCAGCGGCAGTTGCTCGGGATCGTCGGTGTTCAATGGCGGCGCCTGCTCACCGTTGCCGGGCGCGCCGCCGGATCCGGCCTGCGACCCGCACGCCGCCAGAAGCACCGAGAACGCCGCGACCAGCCAGGCCCCGCGCACGCGGGAGCGCCGTGCGCGTCCAGGGGCCTGCGCCGTCGTGCACGCGCGCTCGATATCCACTGCCGTCATCGCCCCATAGCCATCCATAGTCTGCCTCCGAGAAGCGGGTTCGCTGCCGAAACCCTACTTATGTTGGTTTAATGGGCGAATTGTTACTTATGTCATCTTTTGCTGTCAATCACCCGGCGCCGCCCCGCACGGAGGGGCGAATGCGGGCATGGAGCTGCCCCGGCTCAGCCGGTGGCGGCCGCAGCCGCGCGCTGCCGACGCGCCTCGAACAGGCAGACCGCGGCTGCCACCGAGACGTTGAGACTCTCGACCTCGCCCGCCATGGGAATGCGCAGCACGCGATCGCAGCGCTCCCGGGTGAGACGGCGCATGCCGCCTTCCTCGGCGCCCATGACCATGACCAGCGGTCCGTCGAGGCGGACCGACCACAGGCTCTCGTCGGCGTCACCGGCCAGGCCCACGACCCAGTAGCCGAGCTCGCGCAGCCGATCGAGTGCCCGCGCAAGATTGGTCACCGGTACCAGGGGCACGCGCTCGGCGCTGCCGGCAGCGACCTTGCGCACGGCCGGGGACATCTGGGCGGAGCGGTCGCGCGGGACGATCACGGCACCGGCGCCGGCGGCCTCTGCGCTGCGCAGGCAGGCGCCGAGGTTGCGCGGATCCTGCACGCCGTCGAGCACGAGCAGCAGCGCGTCGGGTTCCGGCGGCGTGTAGAGCAGCGCATCGGGGTCCGCGCTTGCGGCCTGCGCCGCGACCCGTGCCGCAACCCCCTGATGCCGGATGCCCGGCAGAAGAAGATCGAGGCGGTCGCGCGCGCACCGCTGCAGCGGCACACCGCGCGTACGCGCCTGCTCGCGCACGCGCGCGGCGCGCCCGTCGCGGCGGCTGTCCGCGATCAGGACTTCGCTGGGGGGATCGGCGGATTCCAGCGCCGCCAGAACGGCGTGGAACCCGCCGACGTAGTGCTCCCGCGGCACCCGCCGATCAGGCGCCGAGGTAGGGCGGCGGCTGCGCGGCCTCGGCCTCGCGACCCTCGACCACCGGCTTGATCACGATATCGACGCGGCGGTTCTCCTTGCGGCCGGCGGCGGTGTCATTGGTCGCGATGGGCTCGCTCTCGCCGCGCCCTTCCTGGCGCAGCCGTGCGCCGTTGACACCGTTGCCGGTCAGATGGGAGACCACCGACGCGGCACGGCGCTCGGAGAGCCCCTGGTTGTACTGATCCGAGCCGGTGGCATCGGTGTGGCCGACGACGTGGATGATGGTCGAGTCGTAGTCGCGCAGGACTTCGGCGATGCGCGTGAAGGTCGCCTGCGCGTTCGACTTGAGGGTGGAGCTGTCGACGTCGAAGGAGACGTCGCTGGCCACGCCGATCTTCAGCGCATTGCCGGAGAGCTGCGTGATCTGCAGCTCGTCGCGCGCACGCTCGGCGGCGAGCTCTTTCTCGAGCTCCCGTTGCTGCTTGTCCATGTAGTTGCCGACGGCACCGCCTGCCAGCGCGCCGACGACGCCGCCGATCACGGCACCCTCGGTATCGCCCACGGCACTGCCCGCAAGCGCCCCGCCGATGGCACCGATGAGCGCGCCCTGCTTGGCGCGGCGGTTGGGATCATCGGCCGCACACGCGCCCAGCGTGAGGCTGACAGCCGTCACGATGCCGATGGTAGTGGTTCGATTCATGTCGCTCTCCTATTCGCTGGAATCAGGACCCACGCGGCTTGCGCCGGCGATCGCATCCCTTCTTGGCGGCCTTGGCACGCTTGGCGCCGGACTGCTTGCCGGATGCCTTGCTCCCCCTGCCGCCCTTCCGGGATTGTGCGCCAGCATCGTCGCCGGTCGCCACCGAAGCCCGCTTCTTCGCCTTGCCCGCTGATTCTGCCCTGCCCGAGCTTGACGGCCGCTGAGCGCCGTCCTTCCCGTTCTGGGCAGGCTCGAGATCGATGCGACGCTCGTCGAGCGAGACGCGCACCACCTGGACCCGCAGGCTGTCGCCCATGCCGTGCTTGCGCCCGCTGCGCCGCCCCACCAGACGGCTGCGCGTGGCGTCGTGCTCGTAGTAGTCGTTGTCGAGCGCGGTGATGTGCACCAGCCCTTCGACATGGATGTCATCGAGGGTGACGAACAGACCGAAGGGGGCCACCCCGGAGATGGTGCCGTCGAAGGTCTCGCCGACGTGCTGCTGCATGTACTCGCACTTGAGCCACAGCGTGACGTCGCGGGTGGCCTCGTCGGCGCGCCGCTCGGTGGTCGAGCAGGCGGCGCCCAGCCCCTCCAGGGCTTCGTGGCTCATGGGCTCGTCGCGCCTGGACACGCCGCGCAGCGCGCGCTTGATGGCACGATGCAGGACCAGGTCGGGGTAGCGGCGGATGGGCGACGTGAAGTGCGCGTACTCGTCCAGGGCCAGCCCGAAGTGCCCCTCGCAGTCCGGGGCGTAGCGCGCCTGCATCATGGCGCGCAGCATCATGGTCTGGATGACGTCCTGATCGGGGCGCCCGGCGGCCTGCTGCATGACCGCCTGGAAGTCGGCGGGCTCGGGCTCCTCGCCGCCACCGAGCGCGAGCCCGCGGGTGGCGAGGAACTCGCGCAGCGTCTGCACCTTCTCGCCGGTGGGCCGCTGATGAACGCGGAAGAGCGCGCCGCGCTTGTGCTTGATGACGAAGCGTGCGGCCGCGACATTGGCCGCGATCATGCACTCCTCGATGATGACGTGGGCGCGGTTGCGCGTCACCGGGACGATGCGCTCGATCTTCTGGTCCCGGTCGAAGATGAAGCGCGTCTCGCCGGACTCGAACGCCACCGTACCCCGCTGCTCGCGCGCCTTCGCCAGCGCACCGTAGAGCGCGTCCAGCTCGCGGAGATTGCCGAGTAGCCGCTTGTCGATGCCCTCCCGCGACGCGCCGTCGAGTGCGGCGGCGACCTGGTTGTAGGTGAGCCGCGCGTGCGAGCGCATGACGGCCTCGTAGAAGCGGCTGCGCACGATCTCGCCGCTGCGCCGGATCTGCATCTCGCAGACCATGCACAGGCGGTCGACATCCGGGTTCAGCGAACAAAGGCCGTTGGAGATCTTCTCCGGCAGCATCGGCACCACGCGCTCGGGGAAGTACACCGAGTTGCCGCGTTCGCGCGCATGCAGGTCGAGCGGGGTGTCGCGCGGCACGTAGGCATCGACATCGGCGATCGCCACCCAGAGCTTCCAGCCGGTGACGGTGCGGCGCGCGTGGACGGCATCGTCGAAGTCGCGCGCGTCCTCGCCGTCGATGGTGACCAGCGGCAGCTTGCGGAGGTCCTTGCGCCCCTTGCAGTCGGCCTCGCGCACCCGGTCGGGCAGGGCCTCGGCCTGCGCCAGCGCATCGTCCGGGAACTCGTGCGGGATGCCGTGCGCGCGGATGGCGGCCTCGATCTCCATGCCGGGACCGAGATGCTCGCCGAGCACCTCGACGACACGCCCCACCGGCGACTTGCGCGGCTGCGGATCGGAAAGGATGTCGACCACCACCATGTCGCCGTCGCGGGCCTCGCCGCGCTCGCGCTCGGGGATCAGGACCTCGTGGGTGATGCGCGGGTTCTCCGGCACCACCATGGCGACGCCGTGATCGAGGCCGTAGCGCCCCACCACCTGCTGCACGCCGCGCTCCAGGATCTCCACCACCGCGCCCTCGCGCCGGCCCCGGCGGTCGGCCTCGCCGGCGCGCGCGACGACCCGGTCGCCCGGCCACAGGCGCTGCATCTGCTGCGGCGACAGGAACAGGTCACCGCCGCCGTCATCCGGCGTCAGGAAGCCGAAGCCGTCCTTGTGGGCCAGCACGCGGCCGGCGACCAGGCTCATCTCCGCCGGCACGCCGTAGCCGCCGCGGCGATTGCGCACCAGCTGGCCGTCGCGGACCATCGCGGACAGGCGATGGCCGAACCCTTCCACCGGGTCGTCCGCGCCGATGCCGAGGAGCTCGGCGAGCTGTTCCGCCGAGCGCGGGCCGTCGGCCTCGCGCAGCGTGCGGAGAATCCACTCGCGGCTGGGCAGCGCCTGGCCGTAGCGGCGCTGCTCGTCGGTCAACGCGGGGTCGGCCGAGCGCCAGGCGCGCGGGTCGTGGACATTCTTGCGCTTCATTGACAAGGAATCCTTCTGCCGATACATTTCGCGCCCACTGCCGAGGTGGCGGAATTGGTAGACGCACTAGTTTCAGGTACTAGCGGGGATAACCCGTGGAGGTTCGAGTCCTCTCCTCGGCACCACTCGACACGATAGCGCAGGCAATCAGGCCGATTCCGGCCCCGCCTGCCGGAGCGGACCAGCCGCTCGCACCGACGCCGCGCACTGCGCGGCGTTGCTGTTTGCGCTGATGGCGAATAGTGGCGGCCGCTCCCGCCCTGGAGACGCGCGGGCTCAGTCGAAGGGATGCTCGAGCACCATGGTATGCGCGCGGTCGGGCCCGGTCGAGACCACCTGCACCGGCACGCCGGCAACGTCCGCGATGCGCGCGAGGTAGTCGCGCGCCTGCGGCGGCAGGTCCTCGTAGCGATCCAGCCCGGCCGTCGAGCTGCGCCAGCCCGGCACGTCCTCGTAGATGGGCTGGATGTCGGCATAGCCCTCGGCCCCGACCGGCGGCTGCTCCATGCGCTCGCCGTCGACGCGATAGCCGACGCAGACGCGCAGCACGTCGAGCTCGTCGAGCACATCCATCTTGGTGATGCACAGTCCGGTCATCGAGTTGTTGAATGCCGCGCGCCGCAGCGCCACCGCATCGAACCAGCCGCAGCGCCGCGTTCGTCCCGTGGTGGTACCGATCTCGCCGCCCTTCTCGCGGAGATGCGAACCGATGTCGTCGTCGAGCTCGGTCGGAAACGGCCCCGAACCGACCCGCGTCGAATAGGCCTTGACGATGCCGAGCACGGCATCCAGCCGCCGCGGGCCGACACCGGTGCCGGTGGACGCGCCGCCCGCGGTGGTGTTGCTGGACGTGACGTAGGGATAGGTCCCGTGGTCGATGTCGAGCAGGGCACCCTGGGCGCCTTCGAACAGGATGTTCTCGCCGTTCCGCATGCGGGTCTCGAGGATCCCGGTGACGTCGTCGGCGAGCTCGCGGAGCGACTCCGCATACCCGAGACAGCGCTCCTGCACCTGCTGGAAGTCGACCGGTGCCTCGCCGAAGTACCGCTGGAGCACGAAGTTGTGGTAGTCGAGCACCTCGCCGAGCTTGGCGGCGAGACGCTCGCGGTGGAACAGATCGCCGACGCGGATGGCGCGACGGGCGATCTTGTCCTCGTAGGCCGGCCCGATGCCGCGGCCGGTCGTGCCGATCTTGGCGTCGCCGCGCGCCCTCTCGCGCGCCTGGTCGAGCCGCACGTGGTAGTCGAGGATCAGCGGTGCGGCCGCGGAGATGCGCAGGCGGTCGCGCACCGCCACGCCGCGGGCCTCCAGCCCGCCCATCTCCTCGAGCAGCTTCTCGGGCGACAGCACGACACCGTTGCCGATGAGACACGCCACGTCGGGCCGCATGATCCCGGACGGGATGAGATGCAACGCCGTCTTCTCGCCGCCGATGACCAGCGTGTGGCCGGCGTTGTGGCCGCCCTGGAAGCGCACCACCGCGTGCGCGCGGTCGGTGAGCAGGTCGACGATCTTGCCCTTGCCTTCATCGCCCCACTGGGCGCCGATGACGACTACCGATTTCCCCATGGTGTCCTTGTGTGCTTTGCGTGCAGGCGGATGCGCCGGTCAGCCCAGCGCCAGCAGCTCGTTGAGATCGGCCGAGAAGCCGGTGGCCGGCCGCGGCGCACCGTAGATGTCGCCGATACCGTCGTAGCGGCCACCGCGCGCCAGTTCGCGCGCGCTGCCGGAGCCGAAGGCGGCATAGCTCAGCCCGGTCTGGTAGCGGTAACCCCGGAGCTCGGAAAGATCGATGTGCAACCCGGCGATGGCCGGATTGGCCTGCAGGCGCTCCGAGACGGTCTCCAGCGCCAGCAGCGCGGCCTTCACCGGTTCGCTGTCGGGCAGCGCCTCGCGCGCCGCCGGGAGCACCTGCTCCGGCGGCCCGTGCAGCTCGATCAGCTCGGTGAGCGCATCGCGGGTTGCGGCGGGCAGACCGGTCGCGCGCAGCCACTCGCCGAGCTCCGGCACGCACTTGCGCTGGAGGATGTCGAACAGGACGTGCTCGTCGGCCGGCTTCAGCGCGCAATCCGCGAGCAGATGACTGTAGATGCCGATGTGGCCGAGATCGACCAGCGGTTCGCGGACGCCCGCCAGTGACAGCGTGCCGATCATCAGGTCGAGCACTTCCATGTCGCCCTCGAGCGAGGCATCCCCGAACAGCTCGCATCCGACCTGCCGCGGCGCGCGCGCGCCGCCCGGCGTGTCGGGATGCGTGCGCAGCACCGATCCCAGATAGCACAGGCGCACCGCCTGATCGGCCGGGAAGCGGGTCGCGGCGATGCGCGCGGCCTGCGGCGTCATGTCGGCGCGCACGCCCAGCATGCGCCCGCTCGCCGGATCGACGAAGCGGAAGGTCTGCTCCTCGAGATCCTCTCCGGCCCCGACCAGCAGGCTGTCGAGATGCTCGACGAGGGGCGGCAGGATCAGGCCGTAGCCGCGCTCGCGATAGTGGTCGAGCAGCCGCCGACGGAGATCCTCGGCCATCCACGCCGCGTCCGGCAGGAGCTCCTCGACACCGTCGGGCAGGAAGGCGGCACGCTGGGCGCTCACAGCAGCCGCACCAGCTGGAGAATGATCATGCCGCCGACGATGGCGCTGACGCCGACGAAGCGGAGCTGCCGGTCGTCCAGCGATGCCAGGCGCAGCATGGTCTCGCGCCAGCGCGCGGGCGCCGCGAACGGCAGCAGCCCCTCGATCACCAGCACCAGCGCGAGTGCTCGGAACAGGTCATCCCACACGGCCGGCTCTACTGACCGGTGCCGGGATTGAAGTACCGGAAGAGCTCGCCCTCGGGCTCCAGCACCATGACATTGTCCTTGGTCGCAAAGGCGTTCCGGTAGATGTTCAGCGAACGATAGAAGCGGTAGAACTCGTCGTCGTTGCTGTAGGCCTCGGCGTAGATGTCGGCGGCGCGCGCATCGCCCTCACCGCGGATCTCCTCGGCCGACTTGTAGGCATTGGCCACGATGATCTCAGCCTCGCGGTCGGCATTGGCGCGGATCTCCTCGGCGCGCTCGGCGCCGCGGGCCCGGAAGTCGGCCGCCACGCGCTGACGCTCGGCGCGCATGCGCTGGTAGACCGACTCGCTGACCTGGTCCGGGAGGTCGATGACCTTGACGCGCACGTCGACGATCTTGACGCCCAATTCCTGGACCGGCTCGCGGGTGTTGGCCTGCACCGCCTCCATGATGGCGTTGCGCTCGTCCGACACCGCCTCGCGGATGGTGCGCGTGGAGAACTGGTCCCGCATCGCGCGATTCATGATCGAGGACAGGCGATCGGCCGCGACCATTTCCTGGCCGCCGGTCGCACGGTAGAACTCCCGGAGTTCCTCGACCTGCCACTTGACGTAGTAGTTGACCTTGACCTGCTTCTTCTCGGAGGTCAGGAACTCCTCCGGCCGCGAGTCGAGGTTCATCACCCGCCGCTCGACGCGGCGCACGTTCTGCACGAACGGAGCCTTGAGATGCAGGCCCGGCTCGTAGTCGAGCCCCTGCACCTCGCCGAACTGGAAGAGGATGACGCGTTCGCGCTCGTCGACGATGAAGAACGACTGGCTCAGCGTGAACAGGCCGAGCAGGACGATGGCGATCAGGAATATCGAACGGTTGCTCATCAGCGCGTCTCCCGCTGGCGCGACCGGGGATCGGGCAGCGTCGTGCGCCCCGGCAGGCCGCTGCCGGAGCCGCCTCCCAGAATGCCGCTGCTGCTGCCCGAGCTGCTGCCACTGCTGCCGCTACCCGAGCTGCTGCCGATGTTGCGCAGCATCTGCTCGAGCGGAAGCATCATCACCGAGCCGGATCCGTCGAGGTCGACCAGCACCTTGCTGGTCTCCGCCATGATCTCGGTCATGGTGTCGAAATAGAGGCGATCGCGCGTGATCTCGGGTGCCTTGCGCACCTCCGCGACCAGCTGCCGGAAGCGCGACGCATCACCCTCGGCGCGCGCCACCACGCGTTCGCGGTAGCCCTCGGCCTGCTCGACGGCGCGGGCCGCCTCGCCGCGCGCCCGCGGAATGCGGTCGTTGGCGTAGGACTCGGCCTCGTTGATCAGGCGCACGTTGTCCTCGCGCGCCTTGATGGCGTCGAAGAAGGCTTCCTGCACCTGCGACGGCGGCTTGGCGTCGGTGAGGTTGACGTTGGTCACGAACAGGCCGGTGCCGTAGCTCTCGAGGATCGACTGCAGCCGGTCCCGGGTGACATTGGCGGCCTGCTCGCGGCCCTCGACCAGCACGAAGTCGAGCGTGTTCTGGCCGACCACCTCGCGCAGCGCGCTCTTGGTCGCCTGCTGGAGCGTCTCGTCCGGATTGCGCACGTTGAACAGGTACGCCTCGACATCCGAGATGCGGTACTGCACACGCAGCTCGACGTCGACGATGTTCTCGTCCTGGGTCAGCATGAGCGTGCGGTCGGAGGCCTCGCGGATCTCGGTGACGTTGATGGTCTCGACCTGCTCCACCGGCCAGGGCATGTGCCAGCGCAGGCCGGGCTCGGTGACCCGCGAGAAGGCGCCGAACTGCAGCACCACGCCCTGCTCCCGCTCGTCGACGATGTAGAAGCCCGACGCCAGCCACAGCGCCGCGATGATGCCGGCGATGACGACCGCCGCTCCCATGATCGGACCCGCTCCGGGCCCGCCGCTTCCGCCGCTGCCGTTACCACCGCCGCCGCCACGTCCGCCGAAGCGGTTCTTGAAGCGCTTGATCAGCTGCTCGAGATCGGGGGGCGAATTGGACCCGCGGCCGCCCGATCCCCAGGGATCCTGACTGCCGCCCGGCTCGTTCCAGGCCATTGTTGACTCCATCCAGGACAGACGGCCGGATTGGCCGGCCTTGCAGCGCAACAGTCTAGCAGCCCGCGTGGGCACGGGACCGCCTGTCGCACCGTTCGGGCGGCAACCGGGAGCGGTCGCCGCCCTCGATTCTCAGTCGACGGCACTCTCCAGCGGAATGCCGGCGCGCGCACACATGCGGCGCAGCTGATCGCGCGGCATGCGCACGCGCAGATGCAGCGTGCCGTCGTCGTCGGTGTGCTCGGCGCACACCGCGTGCGCCTCGTAGAAACGCGCGCGCAGTCTCGCCTCTTCCGGCGGCAGGTGCACCTCGATCTCCTCGAGGCGGCCGTGGAAGAAGCCGCGCACCGCCTCGCGGAGACCGTCGAGCCCCGCCCCGCTGACCGCGGACACGTAGACGCGCTGCGCCGCCCCGTCGGCGTCGCGCTCGATGCCGCAGCGCTCGTCACCATCCGCCACCCGGTCCATCTTGTTGCAGACCAGCAGGCGCGGCACCTCGTCCGCCCCGATGTCGCGGAGGACGGCTTCGACCTGCGCGATGCGCTGATCGCGCTCGGGGTCGGACCAGTCGACGACGTGCAGCAGCAGACCGGCCTCGCGCGTCTCCTCGAGGGTGGCGCGGAAGGCCGCCACCAGGTCCGGGGGCAGGTCGCGGATGAAGCCGACCGTGTCGGCGAGCACGACGTGCTCGCCCGGATGCAGCGCGAAGCGGCGGATGGTGGGATCGAGCGTCGCGAAGAGCTGATCGGAGGCGAAGGTGTCCCCGGTGGTCAGCACGTTGAACAGCGTCGACTTGCCGGCGTTGGTGTACCCGACCAGGGAGACCGTCGGCGTCTCGTTGCGCTGGCGCGAGGCGCGCGAGCGCGCGCGCCGCTTGCGCACCGCGTCCAGCCGGCCCTCCAGCGTGCGCATGCGGTGCCGGATCAGGCGCCGGTCGGTCTCCAGCTGCGACTCGCCGGGACCGCGCAGGCCGATGCCGCCCTTCTGCCGCTCGAGATGCGACCAGCCGCGCACCAGACGGGTCGCCAGATGCTGGAGCTGGGCGAGCTCGACCTGCAGCTTGCCCTCGTGCGTGCGGGCGCGCGAGGCGAAGATGTCCAGGATCAACCCGGCACGATCGAGCACGCGGCAGTTCAGGAGGCGCTCGAGATTGCGCTCCTGGCTCGGCGTGAGGTCATGGTTGAACACCACCAGCTCGACGCATTCCGCGGCCACCAGCTGCGCGATCTCCTCGGCCTTGCCGCGACCGACGAAGTGCCGGGGATCCGGGCGCTGCCGGCGTCCGCCCACGCAGTGGCGCACGTCGGCGTTCGCCGAGCGGGCAAGCTCGACGAACTCCGCCGTGTCGGCCTCGGTGTCCGAACCGGGGAAACTGACATGCACCAGGATCGCGGTCTGCCCGACCGCGGTGACCTCGTGCTCGATCATGCGGGCAGCAAGGCGATATCAGCTCTCGGACTGACCGCCGTCGGCGTCGGTATCGGCCACGCGCACCGGGCGCGAGGGCACGATCGTGGAAATGGCGTGCTTGTAGACCATCTGGCTGACCGCATTGCGCAGCAGGACCACGAACTGATCGAAGGATTCGACCTGGCCCTGCAGCTTGATGCCGTTGACCAGGTACACCGAAACCGGGATGCGCTCCTTGCGGAGGGTGTTGAGGAAGGGTTCCTGCAGCGTTTGTCCCTTTGTCATGTCTGCTTTCCTTGTTTCATTTCGGTCGGGCCGGTATTCCCCTTGGCGCGACCTTGTATCGGGCTCTATTGGTTATCGACGCGTTGCAACTTCTTGTTCACACGAAGACAGGACAGCGATTTCGTCCGCGCGTTCCCGCACATTGAACACCGCGTCGCCCTCGCGCACAAGCGCGCGCTCGACGAGCCCGCCGCCGAGCCAGGTCGACTGGCGCTTGGCGAGCAGCCGCGTGGCCTTGATGCCGGCAGCCCGCGCGGCCTCCCTATCGAGCTCCCCGTCGAGATGGCGCCAGATCTGGCGATAGCCCACCGCCCGCATGGACGGCAGGTCGGCATGGATGTCGCTGCGGGCCCGGAGGGCCGCCACTTCGTCCACCAGCCCGGCCGCGAGCATGGCGTCGAAGCGTTCGGCGATGCGCTCGCGCAGGGCCGCGCGATCGTACGGCTGCCAGCGCACCACGCACAGCGGCCCCAGCGACGGTCGCGACCCGCCGCCACGCCGCTGACTGGCGGGCGCACCGCCGGCGCGCGTGATCTCCAGCGCGCGCTGGATGCGGGCGCTGTCGTTAGGGTGCAGGCGCGCGGCGCTTTCCGGATCGAGCCGCGCCAGCTCCGCGTGCAGCGCCGGCCAGCCCTCGCGGTTGGCGCGCGCGGCGATCCCGGCGCGCAGCTCCGGATCGGCCGGCGGCAGGTCGGACAGGCCGGCGAACAGCGCGCGGAAGTAGAGCATGGTGCCGCCGGCCAGCACCGGCACCCGCCCGCGCGCGCGCACATCGCCGATCAGGCGTTCGGCATCGGCCGCGAAGGCGGCGGCCGAATAGGCCTCGGCGGGGTCGCGGATATCGAGCAGGTGATGCGGCACCCGCGCGCGATCGGCCGCGCCGGGCTTGGCGGTGCCGATATCCATGCCGCGGTACACCTGTGCCGAGTCGACGCTGATCAGCTCACCGTCGACGCGCTCGCAGAGCGTGACCGCGAAGTCGGACTTGCCGGACGCCGTCGGCCCGAGCACGGCAATGACGGGCAGCATCGCCGGCTACTGGCCGCGCAGGAAGAGGCGGTCCAGCGCCTCCATCGGCATCTGCACCCAGGTGGGGCGGCCATGGTTGCACTGCCCGGAACGCTCGGTGGCCTCGATGTCGCGCAGCAGCTGCGCCATCTCCGGCAGGCTCATCCGCCGGTTGGCCTTGATGGCGCTGCGGCAGGCGACATCGGCGAGCACGCGCTCCTGCGCATCCAGCACCTCGCCCAGATGATTGCCGCCGTCCGCCTCCACGGCCACGCCCAGCACGCGCCGAAGCAGCTCGCCGGCCGACTCAGCGGACAGGATCGGCGGCGCGCCGCGCAGGCGGACTTGGCGCGGCGCGCTGCGCTCGATGTCGAGACCGAGCTCGGCGAGCTCGTCCGCCCGCGCCTCGGCGAGGTCGGCGGCATCCTCGTCGAGCGCCACCGCCACCGGCACCAGGAACTGCTGGCGCGCGATCGTGCCGCTGCGGTACTGCTTCTTGAGCCGCTCGTAGAGCACGCGTTCGTGCGCTGCATGCTGGTCGACCACCACCAGCCCCAGGCTGTTCTGCGCCACGATGTAGATGCCGTGCACCTGACCGATGGGCTCGCCGAGACCGGGACCGTAGTCGTCCGCAGGGGCCGGCTCCGGGGCCGGCATCGCCGCTGCCGCGGCGCCGGCATCGCCGGCGTCGAACGTCCCGGCGGGCTCGACCGCGGGCGCCCCGTCGGACGCCGCGCCCGCCGCGGGCGATGCATCGCTCCGGCTCGCCGGCGTCGCCTCCGCAACGTAGCGCGCCTCGACCTCGGCCACCCGCACCCAGTCCGCGGCCGGCGTCGCCGGTGCCGGAGGCGGCGCGGCGCGACCGGCGCCGCCACCCGCCGGCGCGTGGCGATGCTGCGTCGTGTCGGGCCGGATATCCCGCAGCGCCCGCTCCAGACTCTGGTAGAGGAAGTCGTGCACGCGCCCCGAATCGCGGAAGCGCACCTCGCGCTTGGCGGGATGCACGTTCACGTCCACCTGCCCCGGATCCAGCGACAGGAAGAGCAGGAAGGCCGGATGCCGCGCGCCGTGCAGCACGTCGCTGTACGCCCGTCGCACCGCCCCGGCCACCACGCGGTCGCGCGCCGCGCGGCCGTTGATGTAGAAGTGCTGCATGTCGGCCTGCGCGCGCGAGAACGCCGGCACGCTGATCCAGCCCTGCAGCGTCAGTCCCATCGCGGCGCTCTCCACCGGCACGGCCTGGGCGAAGAACTCCTCGCCTATGAGCTGCCGGGCGCGCGCCGCGATGTCCTGCGGCGGGCAGTGCCACAGCCGGCGCCCGTTGTGCGACAGCGCCATGCCGACATCCGCGCGCGCCAGCGCCAGCCTGCGCAGCGCCTGATCGACGTGCCGCGCCTCGGTGGCCTCGGCGCGCAGAAACTTGCGCCGCGCCGGCGTGTTGCAGAACAGGTCGCGTACCTCGACGGTCGTGCCCAGCGGCTGGGCATCGGGGGTCAGCTCGCCGTCGAGTCCGCCCTCTCCGGTCACGGCCCAGCCGTGCTCGGCATCGGGCGTGCGCGACGCCAGGCGAAAGCGTGACACCGACAGGATGCTCGCCAGCGCCTCGCCGCGGAAGCCGAAGCTTCCGACCCGCTCGAGATCGTCCAGGGAGCCGATCTTGCTGGTCGCATGCGCGCTGCAGGCCAGCGCCAGATCGCCGGCATCGATGCCGCAGCCGTCATCGCGCACGCGCAGCAAGCGCAGTCCGCCCTGCTCGAGATCCACCGTGATGGCGCGCGCACCGGCATCGAGACTGTTCTCGACCAGTTCCTTGATCACCGACGCGGGGCGTTCCACGACCTCGCCGGCCGCGATCTGGTTGACGAGTTCGGTGGGGAGCTTCTGTATGGTCATCGGGAAGGATCGTGAGTGCTGCGTGCGGGCCGGACCAGACTCGGCGCGATCCCGCTATTGTGTCCCGAATGCGGCTGCCGCATGTGCGACGCGCCTGGCGGGCGCGGGGTATCCGGTGCGCGTCGGGTCGTTGACGCAGATCAGCATGCCGGCCGCGCGGCGACCGCACACTGAGCCGGTTCGCAACCGCTGGTGGTGCCCCCTTGCTGATCTGGCTGCCCGTACCGCTGCTCGCTGCCGTCGCCGCCCTGCTGGCGCTGCGGGCGTGCGATGCGCGCGACGATCGCGCCGAGTGGCGGCGGCTGCTGCGCTGCCAGCCCGCCGACGACATCCCGTTCGAACCCGCCGAGATCCTGGCGCTGCCGGAACCAGCCCGGCGCTACTTCACTTTCGCGATCGCGCCCGGTACCCGGCTGCGCACGGTTGCCGAGATCCGCATGGGCGGCCGGTTCGGCATGGGCACCAGGTTCCGACCGGGTTACCGCGCCATGCGCGCCGAGCAGGTGCTCGCCACGCCGCACGGCTTCGTATGGCGGATGCGCAACACCGGCCTGCCGTGGCTGTCCGGATCGGATAGCGGTCACTGGACGCGGTTCCGGCTGTTCGGGCTGCTGCCCGTGGCCCGCCTCGGCGGCACCCGCGATCACGCCCGCTCGGCCTTCGGGCGCCATGTCGCGGAAGCGGTCCTGTGGTGCCCCGCCGCCCTGCTCCCGCGATTCGGCGCGCGGTGGGAGGCAACCGGAACCGACACGGCCCGCATCACACTCGGCGCGGAGCACCTCGAGCAGGCGGTCGACATCACGGTCGATGGTGATGGACGCCCGCTGAGCGTGCGATTCGCGCGCTGGAGCAATGCGAACCCCGAACGCGCATGGCGCTTGCAGCCATTCGGCGCACTGCCCGACGATTTCCGCGAGGTCGCCGGCTACCGCCTGCCCTTCCGAGTGGACGCCGGCAACCAGTTCGGCACCCCGGACTACTTCCCCTTCTTCCGCGCCGAGGTGCGCACGATCCGGTTCCCGGAGCCGCCCGGGCCATGACCGTGGTACTGCTGCAGATCCTGCTGCCGCTCGCGCTGCTGGCGTGGCTGATCGTCCTGCCGGCCGACACCCGCTCCGCGCTCGCGGCCCAGGCCTGCGGCGTCGGTGCCGTCCTGCTGGCGCTGGTGGCGTTGTGGACCTTCCCGCCGTGGTGGACACCCGGTGTCTATGCCGTCATCTGGGCCGCCGCCACCGTCGTTCACGGACTGCGGCGGCGACCCGCGTCAGCGTGGCGGTCGACGGCGCGCACCGCGACTGCCCTCGCGCTCGGCGCGGTACTGGCAACACTCGGAGGCGCGATCAGCGCCCTGGCGCTGACGGCGCGCGCCACGCCCCCGGTCGCCGTCGTCGATATTCCGAACCCGCTCGGGGCCGGCAACTACCTGGTCGCCCATGGCGGCTCGCGTCCGCTGCTGAACGCGCATCTCAAGACGCTCGACCCGACCGTGCCCCGCTTCGCCGCCTGGCGCGGCCAGAGTCACGCCGTGGACCTGATCGCCCTCGATGGCGCGGGACTGCACATGGACGGATGGTGGCCCACCGACCCCGCGCGCTATGCCAGCTTCGGACGCCCGGTCCACGCCCCCTGCAGCGGCACCATCATAGGCACCGCGAACGACCTGCCGGACAACCGGGTCCCCGACATGGACCGGGCGCACATGCTGGGCAACCATGTCCTGCTGCAGTGCGGGCCGGTGGTGATCGTGCTGGCCCACTTCCGGCGCGGCACGGTCCGCGTGGCGGTGGATCAGGCGGTCGCTGCAGGCGCCCTGCTGGGGGCGGTCGGCAACTCCGGGAACAGCTCCGAACCGCACCTGCACGTCCACGCACAACGGCCGGGCACGGCCGCACAACCGATCGGCGGCGAACCGCTCGCCCTGCGCATCAATGGGCGCTACCCGGTGCGGAATACCCGTCTGAACGGGGGCGGCTGGTAGCACCTCGTCGCCCCCGGGCACCGTCGCGCGCAATGCCCGCGCCGGATCCCGAGGTAGCGGACCCGCATCGATCATCCGGCGCCGCGGTGCCGTTGCACCGTCGGCCCGAGCGCCCTGACCCAGGGAGGCAGATGGAACACGCTCATCAGCAGGTACATGAACGCCATGCCGTTCAATGCCGCGTTTGCGTCCCCTGCCGTGCAGAGCGCCGGCTGGCCGTCGCCCGCAACCCCGCTGATCACCGCCATCACCGCGAATGCCGGCGCTGCCGCCAGACCGAGCCAGTCGGCCATCTCGCGCGTATCGACGGCGTCAGTCATCGCCATACTCGTCGCGGCGGCGCCACCAGACGTCCTGCTCGTTGCGCCCCAGCGGCGCCCGGTCGAGCCACTGGTACATGCTCCACAGGCCGTCCAGCCCCCGTGCATAGGTGGAATAGGCGTGATGGACGACGCCGTCGTCGAGCACGAAGGTGCTCATGCCCGGCCGGTCGCGGTGGAAGGTGGGCACGTCGGTGCCGCACATGGCCGCCATCCGGGCTTCAGCTGCATCAGCCGTGTCCTCGGTACCGGGACGCCAGTCGAGCGCGCGCTCGCGCCGGTAGTTGTACGCGATATCGCCTGCGCGCTGCTGCGCCTCGGTGAACCAGATGCCGAAGTCGGCATTGAAGTCGCTGCCCCCGGACGACACCCAGGGGAAGCGCCACCCCATGCGGCGCCTGTAGGCCAGCAGGCGGTCGAGCGGCGCGCGGGAGACCGCCACCAGCGCGACGTCGTGATGGGCCAGATGGACCACGATGGGGTCGAAGCCATCCGCGATCGACGAGCACGAGGGACACCCTGCCGTGTAGTCGGGCCCGAACATGAAGTGGTAGACGAGGAGCTGCGACCGGCCGTCGAACAGATCCGCCAGCGAGGCCGGCCCGGTCTCGGTCTCGAAGCGGTAGGCCTTGTCGACCCGTACCCGCGGCAGCGCCTGCCGCTTCCGGGCCAGCTCGTCGCTGCGCCGCGTCAGCGCCTTCTCCTCCTCGAGCAGCGCGAGTCGGGCCGCTATCCACTCCTCGCGCGTTCCGGTCGTATGCTGTGTCATCGCGTTCTCCGCTGCGATCGATTGATGCGGGAGAAGCTAATCGCCGGGCAACGCGTGACGAGAGTGACAAGTTTGGCGCGATCCCGAAGGCCTCGCCGATGGACTCGTTGATCAACGCTGCGGCGCGCGCGCTTGCCGAGGGCAACCCGCTGGCGGCGCTCAACCGGGTGGCGCTGCGCGACGACGCGGCGGCCCTGGCACTGCGCGGCATCGCGATGGCGCAGCTCGACGAGCTCGATCGCGCGCGGGCACTGCTGCGTCGCGCGGCGCGCACGTTCGCCCCCGTAGAGGTCGTGCAGCGGGCACGCTGCGCCATCGCCGAGGCAGAAGTGGCCTTCGCCATGCGCGACCTGAGCAGATCGGGCCGGGCGCTGATCGCCGCCCGCAGCGTGCTGGACGCGCACGGCGACACTGCGAACGCGGCGCACGCGGGCATCCTGGAAGCACGGCGCCTGCTGCTGGTCGGCCGCATCGACGAGGCCGAAGCCATGCTGGGCGCTCCCCCGGTCGCGACCCTGCCGCCCGCGACCGAGACCATCCGCGCCCTGGTCGCGGCCGGCATCGCGATGCGCCGCCTGCGCACGGCGGACGCGCGCGCCGCGCTGGACCGGGCCGAGACGTCGGCGCGCAGCGCGCGGATCCCCGCGCTGGCGGCGGAGGTCGGGAACGCGACCCGCATGCTGAGGGTGCCGGCGGCGCGCCGGTGGCGAAACGGCGGGCAACGGCTGCTCAACCTCGCCGAGGTCGAAGCCCTGCTGGCTTCGGGGGCGCTGGTAGTCGATGCCTGCCGGTTCGCGTTGCGACACGGCGGCAGCACGATCGCGCTGGCCGGTCGTCCGGTCCTGTTCACCCTTGCCCGTGCGCTGGGCGAGGCCTGGCCGGACGACGTCCCGCGCGCAGCGCTGGTCACACGCGCCTTCCGCCTGCGCCTCGACGACGAATCGCATCGCGCTCGCCTGCGCGTCGAGATGGGCCGTCTGCGTGCCGTGCTACGACCGTTCGCCGACATCCGGGCGACCACGCCCGGCTATGTGCTGGCACCGCGATGCGCCGGCGAAGTCGTCGTCCTGGCCCCGCCCGTCGACGAAGCGCACGCACAGGTCCTGGCGATGCTGGCGGACGGCCGTACCTGGTCGAGCTCGGCGCTGGCGACCGCGCTAGGGATGAGCCAGCGCAGCGTGCAGCGGTCGCTGGAAGCACTCGCAGCCGCCGGGAAAGTGCAGTGGCTCGGACGCGGCCGCGCCCGTCGCTGGACGCTGCCCTCGGTGCCCGGATTCACGACAACCTTGTTACTCCCACCGACACTGGCGACTGACTAGGATGCGGCGCATGAAACGATCAAGCGCAGACATCATCCAGGAGCACGGTCCCTTCCCCGGTGTCGAGGGCGTGCACGGGCTCACCTATGACGGCGACAGCATCTGGTTCGCCAGCAAGCGCGGGCTGACGGCGCTCGACCCGGACAGCGGCGCCATCCGGCGTACCCTGGAGGTCACCGCCGATGCCGGAACCGCGTACGACGGCCGGCACCTGTTCCAGCTCGCCGATGGCCGCATCCAGAAACTGGATCCGGAGACCGGTAGCGTGCTCGGCACCATTCCGGCCCCGGAGGGCGGCGCATCCGGCATGGCCTGGGCCGAGGGCCGGCTGTGGGTCGGCCAGTACCGTGCCCGCCGGATCCACCAGATCGACCCGCAGACCGGCGCGATCCTGCGGACCATCGAGAGCGACCGCTTCGTCACCGGCGTGACCTGGCTCGACGGAGGACTCTGGCACGGCTGCAGCGATGGCGACGAGTGGGCGATCCGCCGCATCGATGCCACGAGCGGCGAGGTGCAGGAGAGCCTCGACCTTCCCGCCGGCACCATGGTCTCCGGACTCGAATCGGACGGCGTCGACCGCTTCTTCTGCGGCGGTGGCGGCAGCGGCAAGGTGCGGGTGGTTCGCCGGTCCGGCGCCAAGCGCTGAATCGCACGCGGGCGCCGATCCGGAAAAGCTCTGGAACCACGGATTGCACAGATTCCGGGGATTATCGACTGGTGGCGCCGACAAGGTCGGCGCACACCAGGACCAAAGGGAATCTGTGGAAATCCGTGGTTCTATCGCGGTTCGCCGCCACCACCGCCCGCCGGGTGCAGATGGCACGCCACCAGGTGCACCGGCTGTCCCGGCGCTGCGGCATTGACCAGCGGCGGGGTCTCCGTGCGGCAGCGATCGAAGGCCTCCGGGCAGCGCGGATGGAACGGGCACCCCGGTGGCGGCGCCGTGGCGGAGGGCACGTCGCCCGGCAGCACGATGCGGCTGCGCCTGGTTTCCGGGTCCGGCACCGGCACCGCCGACAGCAGTGCGCACGTGTAGGGGTGACGCGGCGCCGCGAACAGCGTCGCGGTGTCGGTCTGCTCGACGATGCGCCCGAGATACATCACCGCCACCCGATCCGCGATGTTGCGCACCACGGCGAGATCGTGCGAGATGAACAGGAAGCTGATGCCGAAGTCGGTCTGGATGCCGCGCAGCAGATTGAGGATCTGCGCCTGCACCGATACGTCCAGCGCCGAAACGGCCTCGTCCGCGACGATGAAGCTCGGCGACAGCGCCAGCGCACGGGCGATGCCGACGCGCTGGCGCTGGCCGCCGGAGAATTCGTGCGGATAGCGCGCGGCCATGGCCGGGCGCAGGCCGACGATGTCGAGCAGCTCGGCCACGCGCTGCCGGCGTGCGGCCCGGTCGCCGCGCGCATGCACGCGCAGCGGTTCCTCGAGGATCTGACCGATCGAGCGTCGCGGATTGAGCGACGCGTAGGGGTCCTGGAAGACGATCTGCATCTCGCCGCGGCGCGCGCGCAGCGCGCGCCGGCCGATGCCGGTCACCGGTCGGCCGTCGAGCAGCACTTCGCCGGCAGTGGGCTCCTGCAGCCGCAGGATGGCGCGGCCCAGCGTCGACTTGCCGCAGCCGGACTCGCCGACCAGCGCCATCGTGCTGGCGCGCGCGATGTCCAGATCGACGCCGTCGACCGCGCGCACCGGCGGCCGGTACGGCCACCGTGAGCCACCGAACCACTTCGTGAGACCGCGGACGCTGAGCAGGCTCATGCCGGCATCGGGTGCAGACAGGCCACCCGCGCATTGCCGTGCCGGGTCAGCGGGGGCGGCGCGGTGCGGCAGTCCTCCTGCACATTGGGGCAGCGGTCGGCGAAGGCGCAGCCCGGCGGCAGCGCGTGCAGCTCCGGCACGCGGCCGGGGATCGTGGGCAGTGCCTCGCCCACCCCGCCGGTGACGCGCGGGAGGCAGGCCAGCAGGCCCGCCGTGTAGGGGTGGCGGGGCGCGGCGAAGAGATCGCGCACCGGCGCTTCCTCGACCACGCGGCCGCAGTACATGACGTGGACCCGGTCGCAGGTCTCCGCGACCACGCCCATGTCGTGCGTGATCAGCAGCATCGCCACGCCCTCGGCGCGCACCAGGCCGGTGATCAGTTCCAGCACCTGCGCCTGGATGGTGACGTCCAGCGCGGTAGTGGGCTCGTCGGCGATCAGCAGGCGCGGCCGGCAGGACAGCGCCATCGCGATCATCACGCGCTGGCGCATGCCGCCGGAGAGCTGGTGGGGGTAGGCCTTCAGCTTGCCCTGCGGGTCCGGGATTCCGACCCGCCCCAGCCAGTCGGCGGCGCGCGCATCGGCGGCACGACGCGACAGGCGCTCGTGCCGGCGCAGCACGTCGCGCATCTGGCTGCCGATGGTGAACACCGGATTGAGCGCGGTCATCGGCTCCTGGAAGATCATCGCCATGCCGGGCCCGCGCAGCGGCCGCCACTGGCGCGCGGACAGCCCCAGCACGTCGCGCCCGTCGAAGCGCACGCTGCCGCCCGCGATGCGCGCCGGCGGCGTCGGCAGCAGTCCCATGACGGCCGAGGCGGTGACGCTCTTGCCGCAACCGGACTCGCCCACCACGCCCACGATCTCGCCGGGCGCCACCTGCAGGTCGACGCCGTGCAGCGCCTGCACCTCGCCATCGTCGGTCCGGAAGCGGATATCGAGGCCGTCGACCGCGAGCAGGCTCATTCGGCCACCTTCCGCGGGTCGAGCGCGTCCTGCAGCGCGTCGGAGAAGAAGTTGAAGGCCATCACCAGCACGAACATCGCAGCCGACGCGGCGATGAAGTTGTTGAAGAAGCCGGCGGTCACCTCGTTGGTGGACTGCGAGATCATCAACCCCCACGACACCCCGTCCTGGACGCCCAGCCCGAGGAAGGACAGGATCACCTCGGCCTTGATGGCGGTGACGAAGACGATGGTGCCCTGCACCAGCAGGATGTGCATGGTGTTGGGCACCACATGACGGAAGATGATGGCGGGCTGCGACACGCCCACCGCCCTCGCCGCCTCGACGAACTCCATCGCGCGCAGCTTGATGACCTCGCCGCGCACGTAGCGGCCGGTAGTGGTCCAGAACGTCGAGATCATCGCCAGGTGCATGGCGAGCGCGTGCCCCTGCATGGCATAGGCCACCGCGACCACGAACAGGAAGAACGGGATGGCGTCGAGCGTGCCCTTCAGCCACAGGATCACCTCGTCCAGCCACGAGCCCGCGAAGTAGCCCGCCAGCGCACCGAACAGCGCGCCCAGCAGCACCGAGCTCGCCGCCACCACCAGGCCGATCTCGAAGGCGACGCGCGTCGAGTAGACGGTGCGCGCGAAGATGTCCTGGCCGTTGCGAGTGGTGCCGAACCAGTGCTCGCCGGAAGCGGGCGCGAAGCTGTCCGCCCCGAGCGCGGCCCAATCCTGCCCCGCCAGTCCCAGCCACACCGCGCAGGCCACGGCCAGATAGGCCAGCACCACGATCAGCGCCGCCATCCCCGCGCGATCGCGCAGCAGCCGCTGCGCGGCGCGCCCCCACAGACCGCCGCCGGACGCGGTCATCGCAGCGCCACCCGCGGATCGACCGCGCGATAGAGCAGGTCGTTGGCGATCAGCACCAGCACGAACAGCAGCGCGGTGGCGCCGACCACGGCCTTGAGCACCGGCTGATCGCCGGTGGTCACGGCGTCGAACGCGAGCTTGCCGACACCGGGAATGCCGAAATAGCTCTCGATCAGCAGGCTGCCGGCGATGACGATCGACGGAATCGAGAACATCACGCGCGTGATGATCGGAATCAGGCTGTTCTTGAGCACGTACTTCCACAGGATGGCACCGGCGCCGGCGCCGAACGCGCGCGCGGTGCGGATGTGGTCGCGGCCGATCTCCTCGACGAAGACCGCCCGGTAGAAGCGCGTGTTGTAGCCCAGCGACACGAAGACGATGGCCAGCGTCGGCACCGTCACGTAGTACAGGTAGCGACCGGGGCTGCTCATGTCCCAGCCGCGGATCGGGAAGAAATTGAGCCCGTAGCGCGACGAGAACAGGATCTGGAACGCGATGATGATGATGATGAAGCTGATGCTCATCCCGATCACCGAGAAGGCCATGATGCCGCGGTCGATCCAGCCGCCGCGGAACCACGCCGCCGCCAGCGCCAGCGCGATGCCCAGCAGATTGCCGATGACGAAGCCCGGCAGCGTCAGCGCCAGCGAGATCGGCACCGCATCGGCCAGCAGGCTGCGCACCGACTGGCCGGTGGACATGGAGTCGCCGAAGTCCAGCGTCAGCATCTCCCACAGGTAGTCGGCGTAGCGTGCCCAGAACGGCTGATCGAGGCCCAGTTGTGCCCGCACCTGCGCGATCTGCTCGGCAGTCGGATTCTTGCCGAGCAGCTCGTAGGTCATGTCCGGCCCGAAGTAGACCATCAGCAGGAAGCTGATGAAGGTCACGCCCAGGATCAACGGGACGCCGGTGGCGATCCGCTGCAGCAGGAAGACCAGAAAGGTCATGCGCGGATCAGGGCTCGACGACGTCCACGAAGCGCATCCAGAAGCCGCCGAGGATCTGCCGGTCCGGCAGCGCGCGCACCTTCTTGTGCCACAGCGTCACCCGCGAGCGGGTCAGCCCGATGATGCCGACGCAGTCCTCGATCAGCATGCGGTTCATGCGGTGGTAGATGGCGGTGCGCTCGGGGCCGGGCTGCATGGTCGAGGCCTGCTCGAACAGCCGGTTGTACTCCGGGTTGTCGTAGTTCGACGCATTGCTGCCCGGCGCACCGTTCGGACCGTAGAACAGCTGCAGCACGTTCTCGGCGTCAGGATAGTCCAGGCCCCAGCCGTAGCCCATGATCGACAGCTCCGAGCTGCGCAGCGCGCGGTTGTAGTCACCGAAGGTGGCGTAGGTCTGGGCCTTGATCCTGTCGCCCGGAATGCCGGCCGCCTCCATGTAGCCGCGGAATTCCTCGTACATCTCGCGCGCCAGGACCGACGACACCAGTCCGTAGTCGAGCTCGGGCAGGTTCTCGGCCGTCCACCCGGCTTCCTCGAGCCGCGCGCGGGCGCGCTCGACGTCCTGGGTCACGGACGCGCGCGACAGATCCTCGTCGAACTCCTCGAGGATGGGCGGAATGACCCCGGGGAAGACGATGCCCAGATCCGAATAGAAGCGCTCGTTCCGGGTCTGCCAGTCGAAGGCATCGCGCATCGCGCAGCGCAGGGCGCGGTTGCGTTCCTCGCGCTCGGGGTCCTCGTGGTAGCCGATGGCCGGGTCGTCCATGTTGAACACGCTGAACACCAGCCCGGCCTCGGGACCGGTATCCATGCGATAGCGCTCGGCGTACTCCGGCTTGAGCGTGACCGGGTCCTTGGAGGCGAGCACGGCATCGGTCTGCTCCACCGGCAGGCCCGACAGCATGATCTCGCGGCCGGAGGTGAACGACGCCCAGCGCGCCGCCGACTCCTGGATGAAATCGATCTCCAGGCGGTCGACGAAGGGCGGCACCTTCCCGTCCAGGTGCTCGATACCGAGATCGCCGTGCTCGGCCTCGTCGTAGCCCTCGAAGGCGAGGTCCAGGGACTCCTCGCGGAAGTTCGGATTGGGCGCGAAGCGCACCTGCGTGCGCGAGTAGTGCGTCAGCTCCCATGGCCCCGATCCCACCGCGCGCGTGCCGAGGTCGCGCCCGTGGGCGGCCACCGCCTCGTGCGGCACCAGCGCCGAGAACCCCATCGCCAGCGTGTGCACGAACTGCGGGAAGGGCTTGGTGAGCTCGACGCGCACGGTGAAGTCGTCCAGGGCGCGCAGCCCCGGAACCGCCTCGTCGTAGTCGGCACCGGCCTCGGCCCACTCGGCCATGCCCTTGATCTTGCCTTCCCAGAGCCAGCGTCCCTGCGAGATGTTCTCGGGATCGAAGTGGCGCTTGATCGAGTAGACGAAATCGTGCGCCGTGACCCGGCGCCCCTTGCCGTCCTCGAAGACCTCGCTGTCGATGTAGCGGCCGGTTTCCTTGAGCGGGATGGTGTAGACCAGCCCGTCCTCCGAGATCTCGGGCATGGCCGCCGCCAGGTTCGGCGTCAGCTCGTAGGGACGCGCGAGGTACTTGTAGCGGTAGAGCGTGTCGTAGGCGTTGACCACGACCTCGTTGGCATAGACCGTCGCCGCCTGCAGCGGATCGAGATTGGTCGGCACGCCATCCTCGGAATGGCGATAGACCTTCTCCTCGGGCCCTGCATCACCGCCGCCACCACAGGCACTCAGCCCCAGACACAACCCCAGCAGCACCCCGAACGGGCGCGCGTGCATTCGCCACTTCATAACCAGACGATTCCGTAGCCGAAGGCCGCCGCGGCGGCAATGCCGCAAGGCTAGCAAGGATCGCGCGCGGCGCGCGCCCGGCATCACGGAATGCGCAACACCTGACCGACGCGCAGCACGTCGTCGTCGAGATCGTTGACGTTGCGCAGCCGCCCGGAGTCCGTGCTGTAGCGCTGCGCCAGCTCGCTCAGCGTATCGCCGCGTTCCACCCGGTGCCGCCGCGGCTCCGCCGATGCCTGCGTCGGGCCGCTGCCATCGACATAGCGCAGCGGACGATAGTTCGTGAAGTAGCCGCGCACCCCGTTGAAGATCGACTGCGCAATGCGCCGCTGGAAGGCATCCGTGCCGAGCTTGCGCTCCTCGCCGGGATTGGTGATGAAGGCCGTCTCCACCAGCATAGACGGGATGTCGGGCGCCTTGAGCACCATGAAGCCGGCCCGCTGGACCTCGCCGCGCTGGAGCTGGTTGAGCTTGCCGATCGACTCGAGCACGCGCTTGCCCGCATCGACGCTGGCCTCGATGGCGGCTGACTGCGAGATATCCAGGAGCACGTGCGCCAGCGTGTCCTCCTTGGACGCCAGATCCACGCCGCCGACCAGATCGGCCGCGTTCTCGCGCTGCGCCAGCCAGCGCGCCTGCTCCGAGCTGGCGCCGCTCGGCGACAGCGTGTAGACGGCGCTGCCGCGGACGCGGGAATCGGTGAAGGCGTTGGCGTGCAGCGACACGAAGAGATCGGCCTCGGCCTCGCGCGCCGCCGAGACGCGCTCGCGCAGCCCGAGGTAGTAGTCGCCCTTGCGGATCATGACCGCGCGGAAGCCCGGCTCGTCATCGACCATGTCGGCCAGCTTGCGCGCGATCGCGAGCACCACATCCTTCTCGCGCAGACCGCTCGGGCCGCTCGCGCCCGGATCCTCGCCGCCGTGACCGGCGTCGATGGCGATGACGATGTCCTTCTGCTCCAGCCGCGATGCCGGTGCCGCCGGATCGGGCCCCTCCGGTGCCGGATTCGCGGCCGCCGTCTGCGTCGCCGGGGCGCTGCCGCTGCGCGACGACTCCAGGTCCACCACGACCCGGTGCCCGTAGTCGGCCTGCGGGGCAAGCGCGAAGCTGCTCGCCTTGGCGCTGCGCGCGAGGTCGAGCACCACGCGCAGCCGGCCGTCCGGCTGGCGCGCGCTGCGCACGCTGCGCACCACGCCCTCGGCGGCGAGCTCGGGCGAGGCAACGCGGCTTTCCTGCACGCCGCGCAGATCGATGACCACGCGCTCGGGATTGTCCAGCGTGAACAGCGTGTGCTCCGACGCGCCGCTGAGATCGAAGACCACCCGGGTGTTCTGGGGTCCGTCCCACACGCGGATATCGCGCAGCTCGCTGGCGGTTGCCTGCGCGCACAGTAACGCGCCGACTGCCAGCGGCAGCCAGCGAGCAAACCAACGGCGGGAACGCGCGAACTGGCTCATTGACGGGACCCGGGTTACTCCCCGTCCAGAACGCTACGCCGACTGGCCAGCGATTGCAAGCCTAAATCGCTTTCCAAACAGCGACTAACGCAGCTTTACTCAGGCATTGAATGCAGTATCGCGTCTAGCAGGCCGTTTTCCGGTGCGCGCAGCACCGCTTCGCGTCCACTGCCACTCGTGCCCAGCGCCACCATCAGATCGGCCGGCGGCAGCGCGTCGGCGGCGCGCTCGGGCCATTCCACCAGCCACAGCGCATCGGACGGCGGGGTGTCGCGCAGGCCCAGCATCGCCAGCTCATCCGGCCCGCCCAGTCGGTAGCAATCCATGTGCAGCACCGCGCCGGCATCGGTGCGGTACGGCTCCACGAGTGTGTAGGTCGGACTGCGCACGGCACCGGTGACGCCCAGCGCGCGCAGGAAGGCGCGTGCCAGCGTGCTCTTGCCGGCACCGAGGTCGCCCTGCAGCCAGATCACCCCGGCCAGCGGCCGCGTCCAGACGGCCGCGATGGCGCCTCCCAGTGCCTGCGTCGCGGCCTCGTCGCCGAGATGGCGGCGCTGCGTCGCCTCGCCGGCGGTGTCGCTCAACCCGGCTGCCCCGCCGGATTCACCACCGCGCGCAGCTGCGCGATGAGGTCCGACGGCACCATGCCGCGCTCGCCGTTCTCCGCGGCGAGATCGCCGGCGTGCGCGTGCGCCAGCACCGCGGCGCGCGCGGCGGTGGCCGGCGCCATGCCCTGGGCCATGCAAGCCGCAACCACGCCGGTGAGCACATCGCCGCTGCCGCCACTGGCCATGCCGGGATTGCCGGCGGTGCACAGCCAGGGTGTGCCGTCCTCGCCACTGACCAGCGACCCGGCGCCCTTGAGCACCACGGCGGCGCCGTATCGATCCTCCAGTGCCCGCAGCGCAGCCGGGCGGTCGGCCTCGACGGCTGCGGTTCCGATACCGAGCAGACGGCCGGCCTCGCCCGGATGTGGCGTGATCGCCGCCCGCGTCAGCGGGCGCGGTGCCTCGGCCAGCAGGTTGAGCGCGTCGGCGTCGAGCACCAGCGGCAGACCATGGTCGAGCAACGCGGCGAACAGCGTGCGCGACCACGCCTCCGTACCGAGGCCCGGCCCGAGTGCCACCACGGACGCGCGCGCCAGCAGCGGCGCGAGATCGTCGCCGCCCGCTACGCTCCGCACCATCAGCTCGGGCTGCGCGGCGCACAGTGCGGCAGCGTGTTCGCCATGCGTCGCGACGCTGACCAGTCCGCTGCCCGCGCGCAGTGCCGCACGGCCTGCCAGCAGCGCGGCACCGGCCATCCCCGGCGCGCCGCCGACCACCAGCACATGCCCGTGGCGATTCTTGTGCGCATCGCGCGGGCGCCGGCCGAACAGGGCGCCCAGCTGGCGTGCATCCAGGCGCCGTGCGCGCGGCTGCATGCCTTCGTAGACCGCCCCGGGCACGCCCAGCGCCGCGCAGTGGACAACACCGGCGGCGGCGGCGCCGCCGCCGGTGTGCAGGCCCGGCTTGTCACCGATGAAGGTGACCGTCATGTCGGCGACCACCGCATCACCCGGCGCCCGCCCGGTGTCGGCGTCGCGCCCGGAGGGCACATCCACCGCCAGCACCCGGGCGCCTTCGGCACGCGCGCGGTTGATGACGGCGATGGCATCGGCGGCCGCGCCCTCGGGCGCCCGTGACAGGCCGGTTCCGAAGATGGCGTCGACCACCCACACCGTTTCGTCGTAGGCATTGGGGTCGGGCGCGCGCGCCGGCGCCTCGATGGCTGCCGCGCAGTCATCCGAGACCGTGCCGCGCGTCAGCCAGGCCGCACGCGCGGTGGCGGCGTCGCCGCGCCGCTCGCCGCCCAGCTCGCGCACCTCGACCGCGACCCCGTCGGCCGCTGCCAGACAGGCGATCTCGTAGCCGTCGCCGCCGTTGTTGCCACTGCCGCAGAACACCACCAGTCGATCCGGCAGGCCCCAGGCACGACGCGCGATCTGCCAGGCCGACGCGGCCGCGCGCTGCATGAGGGTGTAGCCGGGGATGCCGTGGTCCTCGATGGCGCGACGGTCGAGCTCGCGCACATCGGCAGCGGCGTAGAATTGCAGCCATGGTTCGCTCATCGCGCCGAGTATAGGAAACGCTGCCGCTGCGCTGCGCTCGGCCCCAACCGCCCGCGGGGTCCGCCATGCGACCGACCGTCCGCCAACACCGCCATCGATGCGCGCCGACGCCCGACCGCCCGCCCCATGACCGCTAGCGCACTACCCCGGGAACTGCGCGATCTGCCGGGCCGACTGCGCGACTGGGCCGCCGCGGAAGGCTTCAGCGACGCCGCCGTGGCGCGCCCCGACCTCGACGCCGACCACGAGCACCTGCGCGACTGGCTGGACGCCGGCCACCACGGTGACATGCGATGGATGGCGGACACCGCATCGCTGCGTGCAGACCCCGAGGCGCTGCGGCAGGGCACGCGCAGCGTCATCTGCGTGCGCATGGACTACGGGCTGGACACCGAAGCGGCCTGGCCGGTGCTCAATGACGGCAGCCGCGGCTACGTCTCGCGCTACGCCCTGGGTCGCGACTATCACAAGGTCATGCGCAAGCGGCTGGCGCGGCTTGCCGACCGTATCGCGGCAGTGCTCGGCCCGCACGGCTACCGCGTCTTCGCCGACAGCGCACCGGTGCTGGAGAAGGCGCTGGCGCGCAATGCGGCGCTGGGCTGGATCGGCAAGCACACGCTGCTGCTGAACCGTGAGGCCGGCTCCGGCTTCTTCCTCGGCGAGATCTACACCGACCTCGCGCTGCCGCCCACCGAGGCACGGCCGGGCGCCTACTGCGGCAGCTGCCGCGCCTGCATCGACGTCTGCCCCACCGGCGCCATCGTCGCGCCCTACCAGCTCGATGCGCGCCGCTGCATCTCGTACCTCACCATCGAGCATCGCGGCAGCATCCCCGAAGCGCTGCGCCCGGCCATCGGCAACCGCATCTTCGGCTGCGACGACTGCCAGCTGGTCTGCCCCTGGAACCGCTACGCGCAGGAAGCCGCGGTGCCCGACTTCGCGCCGCGCCACGGGCTGGACAGCGCCGCGCTGACCGAGCTCTTCGCCTGGGACGAGGCCACCTGGTCGGCCAACACCGAGGGCATGGCGCTGCGCCGTGCCGGCTATCGGGGCTGGCTGCGCAACATCGCCGTGGCGCTGGGCAATGCGCCCACCGGGTCGGCCGTCATCGCGGCACTGCAGTCACGCGCCGACCACGAGGACACCGTCGTGCGCGAGCACGTCCGCTGGGCGCTTGCCCGGCATGACGCGGTCGCCGGCTAGCCGACGCATCAGGCGCGCCCGGATCCGTCGTCATCGCCGGCATCGCCGCGACGACGCGCGATGGTGCCGTCGTCCTCGCCCTGAAGGAAGCGCCGGCCGTGGATCAGCAGGCACAGCGCGACACCGACCGGAAACGCCCACGCCGCACCCTTGGTGACCAGCACGCCGGCAACCACGCCGGCGATGCCGAGATCGCGCTGGCTGCGCGCCTCCATGATCCCGATGCGGACGCTGACATAGCCCTGGATCAGCAGCGTCAACGCCAGCGCCACCGCCAGCACCGGCTCCACGAGACTGACGATGGGCAGCAGCAGCAGGCCGGTATTGGTGCCCCAGCGGAACGAGCCCGAGCCCCCGAAGATGGAATCCATCGCCGCCCTGCCCTGCTTGTAACGCTCGATAACCACGACGTGCATGGCCGACCACAGCGGCCCGCACATGGTGACGTCGGGTCCGAACACGCTCATGCCGAGATTGCGGCCACCGAAGAGCAGATGGGCACGGTCGGGGTCGTAGTCGATCTTTTCGTCGGAGCGCACCCCGTCGGCCTCGTCGAGCAGGGCCTTGCTCTGCAGCACGTCCCCGAACAGCACGATGTAGGCCGCCGCCACCGTGGGCAGCGCCGTGACGAACATCATCGCCGACGGCAAGCCGACGCCGAAGACGGTGTACTCGGCCCACATCAGCGCGAAGTCGGGCTGGCTGAAGCCCCAGCGGATGTCCGGCCACGGCGCCTCACCGAACAGCGGCGCGATCACCACCGCCAGCGCGATGATCGGGAAGATGCCGAGCGTGCCGATCAGGCCCCAGACTCCGCCGCGCGTCTTCAGAGCCGCGAAGTGACCGGAGAACAGCAGATAGAACGCCAACCCGATCGCGATGCTGATGGTGAACGGGAACTGCTCGAAGCGGCCGCCGCTCTCGAAGACCACCACCACCGCGGCCACGCCCGCCCCCATGATGATCCCCGCCTTGAGTGCCGGCGGCACCAGCCGTACCACGCGTGCGGCCCAGCCGAATCGGCCCAGCACGATGGCGAAGAGCCCGAGCATCATCTGGAAGGCGATCAGCGCGTGCACCCGCGCCTCGCCTTCCGGGAACTGCTCCACGTAGGCCATGAGCAGCGGAATCGCGGGCGTGATCCATCCCGGCACCACCGGGTCGCCGAGCAGATGGTGCGTCAGGTAGAGCAGCCCGTTGAGGATGACGATGGCGAGCGCCGCCTCGAAGGGCATGCCCAGCAGCTCGGCCATGAGCGGAATGGCGGCAAGGTCCACCGCGCACATCAGCAGGCCCTGCAGGAAGTCGGGCAGCTCGAAGCGGTAGTGGACGAAGGGCAGCCGCAGCTTGAAGGGCCCGAACGGAAGGTACGGGCTCTCGGCGCCATCCGGGCGCTGTCTCCAGGCAGACATGGCGGCTCCCCCGGGTCGTCGTCGGTTGGATCACGGTCCTGCGATGGCGTGACAGCGGCAGCGGCGCCGCTCACTCGCCGTCGGGCCAGTGTGCCACCGCCCCGAACGCGTCGATGCGTCGGGTGGTGGCATCACCACGCCGCGGTTGCAGGCGCGTCCCCGGACGCGCCCCCGCTCAGGCGGTCTGCGCGGCCTCGCTGCGCTGCGCGGCCAGCGCGCCGGAAAGCGCGCCCAGGCACAGGTCGACGTGGGCGTCGTCGGCGCACTGCCCCATCAGGCCGATGCGCCAGACCTTGCCGGCGAGATCGCCCAGGCCGGCGCCGATTTCCAGGTTGTGCGCGTTGAGCAGGGTCGCGCGCACGGCGGCCTCGTCGATGTCGTCCGGGACGATGACGCTGTTGAGCTGCGGCAGGCGCTCGGCCTCCGGGACCAGCAACTCCAGGCCCAGATCGGCGAGACCGGCGACCAGGCGCTGGTGCGCGTCGACGTGGCGCTGCCAGCTCTGCTCGAGGCCGATCTCGTGCAGCATCAGCAGGCCCTCGTGCAGGCCGTAGAGCGCGTTGATGGGCGCGGTGTGGTGGTAGGCACGCTTGGTGCCGCCCTGCCAGTAGCCCATCACCAGGCGCAGGTCCATGAACCAGCTCTGCACCTCGGTCCAGCGCTCCTGCACGCGCGCCACGGCGCGCGGCGAGAAGGTCACCGGCGCCAGTCCCGGCGGGCAGGACAGGCACTTCTGGGTGCCGGAATAGACCGCGTCGAGCCCCCAGCCGTCGACTTCGAGCGGAATGCCGCCCAGCGAGGTGACGGTGTCGACGATGGTCAGCATGTCGTGCTGCTGAGCGAGGCGGGCGAGCGTCTCGGCGTCCGAGCGCGCGCCGGTGGAGGTCTCGGCATGCACGAAGGCGAGCACGCGCGCCTCGGGATGCTCGGCGATGGCGCGCTCGACGGCGGCGATCTCCACCGCGCGACCCCAGGGGCTGTGCACCATGACGACCGTGGCGCCGGCGCGCTCGGCCATCTGCTTCATGCGACCGCCGAAGACGCCATTGGCGCAGACGATGATGGTGTCGCCGGGCTCCAGCAGGTTGACGAAGCACGCCTCCATCGCCACCGAACCGGGGCCGGAGACCGGGAAGGTCAGCGCGTTGTCGGTGCGGAAGGTCTTGCGCAGCAGGTCGCAGATCTCGTCCATCAGCCCGACGAAGGCGGGATCGAGATGGCCAATGGTGGGACGCGCCATGGCGTCCAGCACGCGCTGGTGGACATCGGACGGGCCGGGGCCCATGAGCGTGCGGCGGGGCGGATCGAAACGGGTCATGTGCAGGCCGGGCGCCTTTTCAGCGCGCGGCGCGTCGTGGCGAAGCGAATGAGGCGCGCGAGTATAGACAAGCGGCCGCGCTTTCACATCCCGCCGGTCGGCTCCGGAGACCCGTCCGCCGTGGCCGCGAGATTGTCGCGGACGGCCTTCAGGTCGGGGTCCCGCTCGAGCGCGGCGCGCCAGGCCGCACGCGCGGCCGTCACGTCGCCGCGTGCGTGCAGCGCGTTGCCGCGCGCGGCGTGTGCCAGCGCCGCTTCCGGCCATCGCGCGACCGCGGCATCGTAGGCGGCGAGCGCCAGATCGAGCTGCCCGGCGCTTTCCGCCGGGGCGGCGGCAGTCAGCCAGCCGCGGAGGTCGGCGAACGCCGGGATCCGCTCCGGCGGCGCCGCGACGAAGGCCCAGCGTCCGGCCAGCGACCAGCTGCGCATGAAGTCCCCGGCCGGCTCGTGGCGGCGTCGCTCGCGACCCGACCGCAGGATCACGGTCTCCGCGTCCGGGCGCAGCGCCACCACCACCGCGTAGTGCCAGACCGGGGTCCACGGCGTGCCAAGGTTCTGCAGCACCAGCACCGGATCGCCGCCGGCCAGCGCGTCGGCGATGGCCTGCATGTTGCCCGCCAGCCGCACCGGCACGCGGCCGTGGTGGCGGGCCGTGGCCAGCATCTCGGCCTGCAGGCTGCCGCCGCGCTCGGGCAGGAACAGGCGATCGGACAGCGCTTCCGGCCCCGCCCCGCGCACGCCGCTGTCCTCCAGCACGGTGGCGAGCGCCGCAGGGCCGCACTGCAGCGCGGTCTGCGGGTGGAAGGGCGTGCCCACCAGCTCGACCGGCGCGCGGTCGATGACGCTGCCCAGCGGCGGTGCGCCGCCCAGGCAACCGGTCAGCCCGAGCGCCGCGGCGACCACCGCCGCGGCGCCACGAACGGACACGCTAGATCGACTTGAAGATATCGGTCACGCCGGCGGCCTCGAGGATCAGCAGCACGACGAAGACGATGCCCACGACCGCGAGCACGTCGCCGCCGGCCGGCGCCGACTCGATGTTGCCGGCCAGCTTCTGCACCTCGGCGTCCGAGAGCGTCGCGACGCGCTCGGCGGCCATGTCGGGATCGACACCCATGGCGGCCATCTGCGCGCGCACATCGTCGCGCGCCAGCTGCGCCTGGACGGTGGCACGCGCATCGGCGGCGGGCGCATCGCCGGCCAGCATGGCCTCGGTGCCGGTGACGCTGCCGGCGGCGGCCGCCGCCGCGACACCCTGGAAGCAGAAGACCAGCGCGAGGAACGGCACGACCGCGGTTCGAAGCAGGCGTTGCATGATTCTTCTCCCTAAACGTTTCGATATGCCACGACAGGCTAGCGCGCCTGCTTGAGCGCCAGCTGAACCAGCGCAGCGGTGTCCGGGTCCATGGATCCCGCCTCGTCCGCCCCGCCCTGCAGCAGCGCGTCCACGTCCCTGGCCAGGCGCTTGCCCAGCTCGACACCCCACTGATCGAAGGCATTGATGCCCCAGAGCACGCTCTGCACGTAGGTGCGGTGTTCGTAGGCCGCCAGCAGGGCGCCCAGGTGATGCGCGTCCAGCCGCGCCAGCAGCAGCGTGGCGGACGGCCGGTTGCCGGAGAAGACTCGATGCGGCGCCGCGGCGCGCGCCTCCGCCTCGGTCATGCCGCCGGCCTGCAGCTCGGCCTCGACGGTGGCGACATCGCGCCCGCGCATCAGGGCCGCCGACTGCGCGAAGCAGTTGGCCAGCAACAGGCGCTGCTGCTCGGCGTCGTCGTGGTCGGCGCGGAGCACGGCGATGAAATCGACCGGATGCGCCACCGGCCCCTGGTGCAGCATCTGGAAGAAGGCGTGCTGGGCGTTGGTGCCGACGTCGCCCCACAGCGCCGGCGTGGTGGCGCCCGATACCGGCCGGCCGTCGCGCGTCACGGCCTTGCCGTTGGACTCCATCTCCAGCTGCTGCAGCCAGCCGACGAAGTGCACCAGCCGCTGCGCATACGGCACGACCACCTGGCTCTCGCCGCCGAGCAGGTTGCGGTTCCAGACCCCGACCAGTCCCATCAGCACCGGCAGGTTCTCGGCCGGCGGCGCGTCGCGGAAGTGCGCGTCCATGGCGCGGGCGCCGGCCATCAGCGCCTCGAAACCGGCGCGCCCGATCGCCAGCGCGATGGGCAGCCCCACCGCCGACCACAGCGAGTACCGCCCGCCGACCCAGTCCCAGAACCCGAAGACCCGGTCGGGGTCGACCCCGAATGCACCGGCGCCGTCCACATTGGTCGATACCGCCGCGAACTGCGCCGATACCGCCGCCTCGCCCAGCGCGTCGACCAGCCAGCGGCGCGTCGAGCGCGCATTGGCCATGGTCTCCTGGGTGGTGAAGGTCTTGGAGGTCACGATGACCAGGGTGCGCGCCGGATCGCAGCGCGCCAGCACCGCCTCGCGCTCGGCGGCATCGACATTGGCGATGAAGTGCGTACGCGGTCCGTCCGCGCGCGCGGCCATGGCTGCGCAGACCATGCGCGGCCCCAGATCGGACCCGCCGATACCGATGTTGACGACGTCGGTGAAGGCGCCGCCATCGGCAGCCGCGATGCGGCCGTCGCGCACTGCCTCGGCGAAGTCGAGGAAGCGCTCGCGGGTCGCGACCACCTCGCCGTCCACGATTTCGCCGCGCGCGCGCCATGCCTCCCCGGCCGGCGCGCGCAGCGCCATGTGCAGGGCCGCCCGGTTCTCGGTGTTGTTCACCGCCTCGCCCGCGAACAGCGCGGCGATGCGCCCCTCCAGCCCCACGCCGGATGCAAAGTCCAGCAGCGCGCGCATGGCGGCGTCGTCGAGCCGCTGCTTGGCGTAACTGTAGGTGATGCCGGCGGCGTGCAGGCGATAGCGTTCGGCACGGCCGGTGTCATCGGCGAAGAGATCGAGCAGCGAGCGGGCCGCGAGGGCATCGCGCGCTGCACGCAGCGCGTCGTCGCGTTCGGGAACGGGCGGCATGGTGGCTTCCGGCGGGGTCACCGGGCCAGTGTAGCCGCAGCCGCGCCCGCTATTCCCAGACGAAGTTGAAGCTGAAGCTGATGCGCTCGTCCTCGACCGGATTGGGCGGCACCTCGTGGCGCAGCCAGCTCTCGAACAGGTAGAGCCGGCCCTCGCGCGCCGGCAGCAGCACGTGCGGGCGCATGGCCTCCGGGGCGTCGGCGCGGCGCGGGGGCGCGGCCATGAAGGACGCCAGCCGCGGATCCTCGAAGCGCAGACCCGAGGTGCCGCGCGGCGCCTCGGCGTAGTAGGTGCCACTGATCACGGCGAGCGGATGCAGATGGCCGGGGTGACCGCAGCCCTCGCCCATGATGCTGACCCAGCAGTCGCTCATCACCAGCGAGCGGCCGCGCAGATCCCAGTGCAGCGACTCGGCGAAGCGCAGCGCGTGCCGGGTCAGGTAGCGCTCCAGCCGCATGACCGAGGGCGCCATGCGCTGCAACTGGTCGAGCGAGCCGTAGCTGGTGTAGCCGCCGGGATAGCGCTCGGCCGACCAAGCCTGGCCGGCTTCATCACCGGCCTCGATCTGGCGCGCCTCGGCGGCCAGATCGCGGTTCAGCGCGCGCATGCCGCGCGCGCCGAGCGCCGCGTCGTAGATCAGCGTCGGGAACAGCGCGCGGGGTTCGCCGCCCGCCGGCCCCGGCCGCGTCAAGCGGCCTGGACGGGGATGGTGTTGGCGGTACGCACGACGCGGTTAGCCTCGTCGAGGTAGAGCAGGCGCGGCTTGAAGTTGCGCGCGCTGCCCGCCTCCATCTGGCCGAAGGCGCAGATGATGACGCGATCACCGACCCGCGCCTTGTGCGCGGCGGCGCCGTTGATCGATATCACGCGCGAGCCGGGCTCGGCCCGGATGGCGTAGGTCGTGAAACGCTCGCCATTGGCGATGTCGTAGATATCGATCTGTTCGAATTCGAGAATGCCAGCGGCGTCGAGCAGCTCGCCGTCAATGGCGCAGGAACCGTCGTAGTCAAGCTCGGCATGCGTAACGCAGGCCTTGTGGAGCTTGGCCTTGAGAAGGGTCAATTGCATGGCGTCGGAGTTCGGGAAATCGGAAAGGGGTGGCCCACCAAGACATGCACCCTGAGCTTTCCGCGCAACGTTTCTCGATACGGGTGGCCCACTAAGACATGCACCCACGCGACGGGCCCCGCTTCGGGGGCCAAGAGGCGGGCGAAAGTGTAGCTATCCGGACGGCGCGCAGCAACCTTGGTGTCACACAACCACCCGGATATTGTCGATGAGGCGGGTGCTGCCGAGCCGCGCCGCGGCGGCGATCACCACCTCGCCGGGCAGCTGCGGCGGACCCAGCGCCGGATCGAGGACGCGCAGATACACCGGCTGGAAGCCCGCGGTGCGCAGCGCCGCCATGCCGCGCGCCTCCAGCGCGGCCGGATCGCGCTCGCCGGCCCGCAGCGCTGCGGCCGCCTCGCGCAGGGTTGCGTACAGCGCCGGCGCCCGTTCGCGCTGCGCGGCATCCAGATACTGGTTGCGCGATGACAGCGCCAGCCCATCGCTGTCGCGCGCGATCGGATGCCCGTGCACCGCGACCGGCATGTGCAGGTCGCGCACCATGCGGCGGATGATCTGCAGCTGCTGGTAGTCCTTCTCGCCGAACACCGCGACGTCGGGCTCCACGAGGTGGAACAGCAGCGAGACCACGGTGGTCACGCCGTCGAAGTGTCCGGGCCGATCCTCGCCGCAGAGCAGGTTGCCGAGATCGGGCACGCAGACCTGCGTGATGTGACGGCCGTGCGGGTAGAGCGTGGCCTCGCCGGGCGCGAACACGGCCGCGCAGCCGGCGCCGGACAGCGCCGCGACGTCGTCCTCGAAGGTGCGCGGGTAGCGATCGAAATCCTCGCCGGGCCCGAACTGCAGCGGATTGACGAAGATGCTGGCGATGATGATGTCGGCATGCGCACGCGCCGTGTCGAGCAGCGCCAGATGACCGGCATGGAGATTCCCCATGGTGGGAACCAGGGCCACGCGCAGGCCGGCGTCGCGCTGCCGGCCGCGCCAGGCGCGAAGGGCGTCGATGCGCTCGAGGATCTCCAACGCGCCTGCCTAGAAGCAGTGCTCGGCGGCGGGGTAGGCCCCGCTCTTGACCGCCTCGACATACGCCCGGAAGGCGCTCTCGATGTCGGGCTGGCCGTCCATGAAGTTGCGCACGAAGCGCGGCGGGCGGCCGCTGCGCGCCTGCGGCGATACCCCCAGCATGTCGTGCATGACGAGGATCTGACCGTCGACATCGCCGCCCGCCCCGATGCCGATGACCGGCACGCCGGCGGCTTCGGTGATGCTCGCGCCCAGCGCCGCCGGCACGCATTCGAGTAGCAGCATGTCGGCGCCGGCGTCCTCCAGCACGCGCGCGTCGCGGCGCATGGCGTCGGCGGAGGCGGCCTCGCGCCCCTGCACCCGGAAGCGCCCCATCTTGTGGATGAGCTGGGGCTGCAGGCCGAGATGCGCGCACACCGGCACGCCCCGCTCGCTCAGGAATTCGACGATCCGCGCCTGCTCGCGACCGCCCTCGAGCTTGACCATGGCGGCACCGCCTTCCTGCATCAGGCGCTGCGCGGCGTCGAGCGCACGCGAGCGAGTGGCGTAGGACAGGAAGGGCATGTCCGCGACCAGGAAGGCGCGCGACAGCGCCGGCGCGACGTAGCGCGAGTGATAGGCGATGTCGTCGAGCGTCACGGCAGTGGTGGCGCCGCGCCCCTGGATCACCATGCCCAGCGAGTCGCCGACCAGCACCAGATCGACTCCGGCCGCATCCATGACCGACGCGAAGCTGGCGTCGTAGGCGGTCAGGCAGGCGATGCGCTGCTTCTCGGCGCTCATGGCGCGCAGCACGGACAGGTTCACGGGCGACTGGGCGTTCACGGCATCGGGCTCCGCTGGCGTCGGGCGCTCATGGTAATGCACCCCACAGCGCCAGACCGTCGCGCCCGCAGCGGTCCGCCAGCGCCGCCACCGGACCGTGCCCGGGGATAACGAGATCGGGTGCGATCTCGGCCAGCGGCACCAGCACGAAGTTACGCTCGCTCACGCCCGGATGCGGCACGCGCAGGCCCGGCTCGTCGAAGACGCCATCGCCGTAGACCAGAACGTCGAGATCGAGCTCCCGCGGCAGCCAGCGGGCGTCGGTCCGCCGGCGCCCCGCCGCGTGCTCGATGCGGTGACACGCGGCCAGCAGCGCATGGGCGGACAGCGCCGTGCTCAGCAGGCAGACGGCATTGCAGTAGTCGGGCTGCGGCGGTCCCATGGCGGCGCTCCGGTAGAGCGCCGAGCGCGCGGTCAGGCGGGTATCGGGCAGCTGCGCCAGCGCGTCGAGCGCGGCGCCGACCTGTGCCGCCGGATCGCCGATGTTGGCGCCGATCGCGACCGCCGCGCGCACCGGCGGATGCGCCGCGTCGGTCACTGCTCGCTGTCGCCGGCCCCGTTGCCGCCACCGCTGCGGCGCCGCCTGCGACGGCGCCGGCGCGGCGGGCCGGCGGCATCGGCCGGCGCCGGGGGCGGCGCATCCTGCGACGACTGCGCCTCGGTCCACCACTGCGCGATCTCGGGATCGGCCTCGCCGGCCTGCGCGCGCAGGCAGTAGAAATCGTAGGCCGCACGGAAGCGCGGATGCCCCATCAGCCGCTCTGCGCGCTTACCGCGGCGGAACGCGAAGCGCCCCTGCATCATCCAGATCTCGCGCGCCGGCGCCGAGAAGCGCTTGGGAATCGCCACGCGCTCGACCTGCTCGCCGAGCACGCGGTCGGCCGCCGTGCCCAGCGCGACCGCCGGCGGCATGTCCTCCTCCGCCTCGTGCCGGGCCGCGAGCCGGCTCACGACCGGCCACAGGAGCGTCGCGAACAGGAATGCCGGCGTCACCGGCTGATCGTTGGCGATGCGACGCGCGGTGTTGGCCAGCGCCGCATCGATGAGCGGGCGCACGCCGGGCTCGTCGATGCAGGCATGCAGGCCGGGGAACAGCTCGGCGAGCAGACCGGTCTCGACCAGGCCCTGGAAGTTGGCCACCGCATCCCGGCACTGCAGCAGCTTGAGCACCTCGTCGAACAGCCGCGCCGGCGGCACTTCGCAGAGCAGCGACGCCAGCCGCGGAATGGGCTCGCGCGTCTCGGGCGTCATGTGGAACTGGAGCTTGTTGGCAATGCGCACGGCGCGCAGCATGCGCACCGGATCCTCGCGGTAGCGCAGCTCGGCATCACCGATCAGCCGGATGGCCCGCGCCTGCATGTCCTGGATGCCCCCGACGTAGTCCAGCAGGCTGTAGTCCGCGATGTCGTAGTAGAGACCGTTGACCGTGAAGTCGCGCCGCAGCGCGTCGGCACAGATGTCGGACCCGTAGACGTTGTCGGACAGGATGCGCCCGGTCTCGTCGCGTTCGTGCGAATCGGTCAGCGCGCCCCGGAAGGTGGTCACCTCGATGACCTCGCGCCCGAAGCGCACGTGCGCGATGACGAAGCGGCGCCCCACCAGCCGGCAGCTGCGGAACAGCTCGCGCACCTGCTCGGGGTGCGCGTCGGTGGCCACATCGAAGTCCTTGGGTTCGATGCCCGCCAGGATGTCGCGCACGCCGCCGCCCACGAGATAGGCCGAGTAGCCCGCCTCGTTGAGGGTGTAGAGCACTTTCAGCGCCGCGGGGGAAATGAGCTTGCGCGAAACCGGGTGGTGTTCGCGCGCGATACGTGCTGCCTCGCTGATGGTGACCCTTCCTCGAAATGGTGGCGGTCGTGTTGTATGGCGCCGAGTACTTGGCGGCGGCCGACCGAATGCCGCATAATGTGCCCATTGTAGGTCAAAGACCTCCGCTCCCATCGTCTAGCGGCCTAGGACGTCGCCCTCTCACGGCGAAAACCGGGGTTCGAGTCCCCGTGGGAGCGCCAAGCGATCATCGATACGGGACCCTCGCGGTCCCGTTTTCGTTTGCGCCGCCCGAAGCGGGCTGCTCCCCTGCCCCGATCACGCCGCGCGCGCCGTCACGCACCCCGCCCGAAACGAAGAAGCCCCGCACGAGGCGGGGCTTCGGTGTACCGCTTTGGCGTCCCCAAGGGGATTCGAA